>DATGUI010000119.1:0-13216 GCA_035301405.1 Burkholderiaceae bacterium | reverse complement strand
CCGGTTTCTTCGATATAGCCCATGCCCCCATGCACCTGGAGGCCCATGGACGCCACCTCTACCGACATTTCGGTGCAGAACCCCTTGACCACAGGCACAAGAAACTCATAGCGGGCACGCTGATGTTCACGCACCTTTTCGTCCGGGTGCGCCCGCGCCAGGTCGTTGGCTGCCGCCGCCACGTGCGCCAGAGCCCGCCCGCCTTCAGTCAGTGCACGCATGGTCAGGAGCAGGCGCTGGACATCGGGGTGATGGGCAATGGTGACCGGGCCGTCAGAGCCCGTCAGCGCCTGGCCTTGCACCCGCTCGTGGGCAAAGGCCGTGGCCTGCTGACAGGCCGCCTCGGAAACCGCAATGCCTTGAATGCCTACGGCATAGCGCGCTGCGTTCATCATGATGAACATTAGGCTCAACCCCTGGTTTTCCTGCCCGATCAGGTAACCGATGGCGCCCTCGCCGACCTCGCCCTTGTTGTCTCCGTAGAGCAACTCGGCGGTCGGACTGCCATGAATGCCAAGCTTGTCTTCAATGGCTGCACACCAGACATCATTGCGTGCGCCCAGGCTGCCGTCATCATTGACAAGATATTTGGGCACCAGGAACAGTGACAGACCCTTTACCCCCTCGGGTGCCCCAGGTGTCCGGGCCAGCACCAGATGGATGATGTTTTCAGCCATGTCGTGCTCGCCATAGGTAATGAATATCTTTCTTCCGGAAAGACGGTAGCTGCCGTCGTCCTGCAGCGTTGCCCGTGTGGCCACCTGGGCCAGGTCGGAGCCGGCCTGAGGCTCGGTGAGATTCATGGTGCCGGTCCAGCGCCCTTCGACCAGCGGGCCAATAAATTGTTGTTTTTGCTCGTCAGAGCCGACCAGCGCCAGCGCCTCGATCACGCCATCCGTAAGCAGGGGACACAAGGACAAGGACAGGTTGGCGCTGTTCATGCTTTCGGTCGCACAGGCGGCGATGACCTTGGGCAGGCCCTGCCCGCCCAGCTCTTCGGAATGATTCAGACCCTGCCATCCGGCCTGTGCGTATGCCTGAAAGGCCTCGCGAAATCCAGGGCTGGTCGTCACCACGCCATCTTCACAAACTGGAGGCTGCGTGTCACCCGTACGATTTAGCGGGACGATTTCCTGTTCGACAAAACGGGCCTTTTCATGGAGCACGGCTTCGACCAGATCGGGCGTGATCTCGCTGAATGCGGACAGCGCCAGGATATCGGGCAAGCCTGCCAGCTCATTGAGAACGAACTGCAACTCTTGCGTGGGAACTTGATAGGACATGATGCTTGTCTCCATGAAAAACAGCCCGCGAGCCTGTGCAAGGCCGGCGGGCTGATTCGACCTGCCATGCAGGAAGATGCGTATCAGAGTGCCTGAGTCAGTTCAGGAAGCACCTCGAACAGATCGGCAACCAGACCGTAGTCGGCCACACTGAAGATGGGCGCTTCGGCATCCTTGTTGATGGCCACGATGACTTTGGAGTCTTTCATGCCGGCCAGATGCTGAATGGCACCCGAAATACCCACTGCAATATACAACTGGGGTGCAACAATTTTACCCGTCTGGCCCACCTGCCAGTCGTTGGGCGCGTAGCCGGCATCCACTGCTGCACGCGATGCGCCAATGGCGGCACCCAGCTTGTCGGCCAGAGCATCCAGCAACTTGAAGTTATCGGCGCTGCCCAGGCCCCGCCCGCCAGAGATGACGACCTCGGCACTGGCCAGATCCGGGCGATCGGAAGCAGCGACATCGCGGCTGACAAAACTGGACAGGCCGGAGTCTGCAATGGCGTCGATGGTTTCGACCGTACCACTGCCGCCTTCGGCAGCGACCGGATCAAATGCGGTGGTACGGACGGTGATGACCTTGACGGAATCCGATGATTGCACGGTGGCCATGGCGTTGCCCGCATAGATGGGCCGCACAAAGGTATCGGGTGATTCAATGCCACTGATGTCAGAAATTTGTGCGACATCCAGCTGCGCTGCCACGCGCGGCGCCGTGTTTTTGCCAGCGGAGGTGGCGGGGAACAGGATGTGGCTGTAACCGTCGGCCACGGCCAGCACCTGGGCAGCGACGTTTTCGGCAAGGCCATGGGCCAGTGAAGGGCCATCGGCATGCAGGACCTTGGTGACACCGGCAACGGCTGCGGCCTGGGCGGCCACGTCTGCGGCGTTTTCACCGGCAACCAGTACGTGCACATCGGTGTTGCCCAGTTGGCTGGCAGCGGCCACCGTGTTGAGCGTTGCGCCATTGAGCTGGGCGTTATCGTGTTCAGCTATGACCAATATCATTTAAACCACCTTGGCTTCATTCTTGAGTTTGTCAACCAGCGTTGCCACATCGGGCACCATGATGCCTGCCGAACGCTCGGCGGGTTCCGTCACCTTCAGAGTCTTCAGGCGCGGGGTGACATCGACACCCAGATCACCGGGAGTGAGGGTTTCCAGGGGCTTTTTCTTGGCCTTCATGATGTTGGGCAGGGTGACATAACGCGGCTCATTGAGACGCAGGTCGGTGGTGATGATGGCCGGCAACTTGAGCGCAATGGTTTCCAGCCCGCCATCGACCTCACGAGTGACCTGCACGCTGTCATCGGCCAGCTCGACCTTGCTTGCAAAGGTAGCCTGGGGCCAGCCCAGCAGGGATGCCAGCATCTGGCCGGTCTGGTTGGCATCGTCATCAATGGCCTGCTTGCCAAGAATGACCAGTTCGGGCTGTTCCTTGTCTACCACGGCCTTGAGCAACTTGGCGACGGCCAGCGGCTGCAGGGTTTCGTCTGTCTGAACCAGCGTTGAGCGATCGGCTCCGATTGCCATGGCGGTGCGCAGCGTTTCCTGACACTGGGCCACACCACAAGATACGGCCACGACTTCCGTGACGGATCCACCTTCCTTGAGGCGCATGGCCTCTTCGACGGCAATTTCGTCAAACGGGTTCATGGACATTTTGACATTGGCGATATCGACATCGCTCTGGTCGGATTTGACGCGTACCTTGACGTTGAAGTCAACCACACGCTTGACCGGTACCAATACCTTCATGGAACCTTCTCCAGGGAATAAAAAAACGTAATCCTGATATTCTACAACTTTGACAGTGCCTTGACGTGCGCCACCACACTGCGACCCAATGCAGAAAGCTCATAGCCGCCTTCCAGCATGCTGACAATCCGGCCCCGGGCCGTGGCATCGGCCAGCGACACCAACTGCGTGGTGATCCAGGCGTAGTCATCTTCAACCATGGCCAACTGCCCCAGCTGTTCTTCGCGATGGGCATCAAAGCCAGCCGAAATGAAAACCATCTCCGGGGCAAACTGGCGCAGACGTGGCATCCAGACATCGTGAACCAGCTCGCGCAGCTCGGTACCAGACGTGCCAGCGGGTACGGCAACGTTCACCATGTTGTCTGCTGCGGGCTCGTGACGCACGCCCGGATAAAACGGATACTGATAAAAGCTGCACATCAGGGTGCGGTGGTCGTGAGCGAACGCGTCTTCGGTACCATTGCCATGATGCACGTCAAAGTCAATGATGGCCACGCGCTCAAGGCCATGAACATCCAGCGCATAAGCAGCGGCTAGGGCGATGTTGTTATAGAAGCAGAACCCCATGGCCCGGTCGGGTGTGGCATGGTGGCCCGGTGGCCGCACGGCACAAAATGCCACGCGGTGATCCCCTCGCATGAGCGCATCGACCGCTTCCAGGCCTGCCCCCGCCGCCAGACGGGCAGCAGCCAGTGTCTGGGGGTTCATGATGGTATCCGGATCAATCGAGAAGTGGCCCCGGTCGGGCGCCTGACGCACCAGCTGCGCCAGGTAGGCAGCACTGTGTACGCGAAGCAGGTCCGTGTCGGTTGCATCGCGTGGCTGTCCGTGGTCCAGGTAGTTGATCAGGCCCGAAGACAACAACTGATCGTCAATGGCATCCAGACGTGCCGGACACTCGGGATGGAAAGCCCCCATTTCGTGCAAACCGAAAGTAGGATGGGTAATATACAGGGTGTCCATGGGGAGACGTAAATTGAGAGTTATCCAGTTATCTGTACTGCTGGTTTCAGCCAGCCTTCTGGCGGGTTGCGCCAGCCGCACCACCGCCACCGAGCCAACCAATCAAGTACGGCCAGTGCGCAGCGCCGAGACGGACAAAGACGCCCCAGGCAAGTCTGATGCTAGCACGCCCTCGGCCACAGGGGCAGATGCCACCGCAGCAGGCTACCTGCCGGCGGGGCCAGCGCCCGATGCATTGCCCACAATTCAGGCAGGCCAGTCACAGGCCATGGCTTCGGAATGGGTCGATGACCAGGGCCGGCTCAAGCCTGATGTCCAAGCCTACGCTACCGAGCTCGCAGAAACCCGCAACATACCGCAGGATACGGTGGAACAGCTGCTGAAGTCAGCGCGCTACAACGCCCAGGCCGCCAAGCTGATGTCACCCGCCAAAACCCGCGTGCGGCGCAGCTGGGTGACATACCGCAAGCGATTTGTCGAGCCGGTCCGCCTCAAGGCCGGGCTGGAATTCTGGCAGCAGCATGCCAGCTTGCTGAAGCAGGCCGAACAGACTTATGGGGTACCCGCCTCCATCATCGTGTCCATTATTGGCGTTGAAACCATATTCGGACGCTACACGGGCGACTTTCGTACTCTGGATGCCCTGGCCACACTGGGCTTTCGCTACCCGGACCCCACCCGGCCAGAACGCAGCCGGATGTTTCGCAACCAGCTGGCCGACCTGATCACCCTGCACCACGAGGGCAAGCTGAATGCGTACGAAGCAAAGGGGTCGTATGCGGGTGCCATGGGCCTGCCGCAATTCATGCCGGGCAGCCTGCAGCGTTTTGCTGTAGATGGTGATGGCGATGGCCGGATTGACCTTGAAAACAGTGTGGCTGATGCCGTGTTTTCAATAGCCAGCTACCTGCGCCACCATGGCTGGGTGCCCGGCCTGCCCGTCTTTGCGCCGGTGATTCTGTCCGAACAGGCAAAGCGGCTGCAAACCCGGGGCCTGGAACCCAATCTGGAATGGCCCCAGTTGCTGGAGCGGCAGGCACTTGCGCGGCCGGACGGCACCCCCGCCATCTGGCAGCAACATGCGCTGGGTATGGTGGACCTGGTGGACGAACCACGCAAGACCGTGGAGTACCGGGTGGGTACTCCCAATTTTTTCGCCATTACGCATTACAACCACAGCTACTTTTATGCGGCATCCGTGGCTGATCTTGCGCAAAACCTGGCTTACGAGCGCAGCAAGGACAATCGGGTCCTGACGTACCGCTGACCCGTCGGCTGGCCGACATGGCACCCGATATGGCACGGGGCTGGCAGCGCAGAGCCAGCTTTGCGTGCGCCCTGCACACGGCCAGTCAGCCTCTAATTGAACACACCTGTCGACAGGTAGCGATCGCCACGATCGCAAACGATGAACACGATGGTGGCATTTTCTTCCTGGTGAGCAATACGCATGGCTGCTTCCAGCGCGCCACCTGATGAGATACCGGCAAAAATGCCCTCTTCTGCTGCCAGCCGACGGGCCATCTCTTCAGCCTGCGGCTGCAGGATGGCCTCAAAACGGTCTACCCGGCTCGCGTCGTAGATGGCGGGTTCGTATGGCTCGGGCCATTTCCGAATGCCAGGAATATTGGCACCCTCGGCAGGTTGGGCGCCCACGACCTGGATGGCAGGGTTTTGTTCACGCAGATAATTGCCCACACCCATGATGGTACCGGTAGTGCCCATGGCGCTGACAAAATGGGTGATGCGCCCATGTGTCTGTGTCCAGATCTCTGGCCCGGTGGCATCGTGGTGCGCCCGTGGGTTGTCGATATTGGCGAACTGATCGAGCACAATGCCCTTGCCCTCTTCCTGCATCTGCAGGGCCAGGTCGCGGGCATATTCCATGCCGCCCTGGTCTGCCGGGGTCAGGATGAGTTCCGCCCCGTAGGCGGTCATGGCGGCGCGGCGCTCAACAGAAAGATTGTCGGGCATGATGAGCACCATGCGATAACCACGGATGGCTGCAGCCATGGCCAGGGCAATGCCCGTGTTGCCGCTGGTTGCTTCGATGAGTGTGTCGCCGGGGCGGATGTCACCGCGATCCTGTGCCCCGGCAATCATGGCCAGGGCCGGCCGGTCCTTGACAGAACCCGCCGGATTATTGCCCTCCAGCTTGGCCAGCACGACATTGCCGCGCTGGGCCACCCGGGCATCAGGAATACGTTGCAACCGCACAAGTGGCGTGTGGCCAATGGTGTCTTCAATCGTTGTGTAAGTATGCATGGGCAAAATCATACACGGGATAGACGCCCGCGGAAACTGGTTGGCGGCGACGCAGGCTACTTCTTGCCCGTTGTGGCTGTGGCTGAAGCGGCACCCTTGTCTGCAGCGGCTGCGTGCCCCACCATCAGACCGGCCTCCTTCAGGGAAGCCAGTTTTTTGGGGCCAATGCCCTTGACGCGCTCGGAAAGATCAATCAGCGATGCGTAAGGCCCGCCACGTTGCCGCTCGGACAGGATGCTCTGAGCCGTCTTGGGACCAATTCCCTTGAGGCTGGTGAGCTCGGTCTCCGATGCCTGATTGACATCAACTGCATTGGCAGCACCGGGCAGCACCAGGCTTGCCAGAACGAACACGCCGGCCACCAGCAAGGCCCGGGGCAGCGGCAGGCGCCGTGATGAGGTGCGCTGCCGTTGTCGACCCGCACGACGGCCCGGCGTACCCGGGTTGGCAGAAACGCGCGGACTGTCCGGAGCGGGCCCATGACGGCGACCGGATGGTTGGGATTGGTGACCGGACAGGCCCGTACCGGCAGGCAGGGGACGAGCAACAGTGGGTTCCATGAAAGGGTTCATGATGGTTCTCCGTGACACGGTTGAAAAAAGTTGGGCACACCGGGGTGCCTGAAACCATCATCACCTTTTGCGGCCTGGGCGGCTATGGCCAACACACGCCTTCAGCCATCAGTAAAAACCGCAGCGCTCTGGAAAGCTCCGGTTATAGCTCGCCCCGGGATTGCAGGGTATTCATGTATGCCTGCACACCCGTTGCCACATCCATGAAGGGCTGCTCATAGCCAGCTTCGCGCAGTTGGGTGAGATCCGCCTGCGTATGGCTCTGATAGCGACCCTTGAGGTCATCCGGGAAGGCAATGTACTGGATGAGATCCTGCTGCACGAGCTTGTCCAGACCCATGCCGTCCTTCTGCCCCGGACGGGAAAGACCATTGATCACCGCCATGGCGATGTCATTGAAAGGCTGTGCCCGGCCCGTGCCGCAATTGTAAATACCCGACGGGCCACCCTTGTCGAGGAAGTGCAGGTTAACGGCCACCACATCGTCCACATGGATGAAGTCGCGCTCTTGCTGACCTGCACCATAGCCGTCCCAGGCGCCAAACAAGCGCACGTGGCCATCGGTCAGAAACTGATACATGTTGTGACGTGCAACCGATGCCATGCGCCCCTTGTGCTGCTCGTTGGGGCCATAGACATTGAAATACCGCAAACCCACTACCGGTGCGGCGAGTTGCGACAGGTGTCGTCGCACGACCTGGTCAAACAGGTATTTTGAGTAGCCATAGACGTTGAGCGGTTTTTCATTGGCGGGATCTTCTGCATAGACGGGCCCTGCCCCGTAGACAGCAGCCGATGACGCGTAGAAGAAAGGCAGTTTGTGGGCCTGACACCACTCGAAGAGTTCAAGCGAGACCCGATAATTGTTGTCCATCATGTACTGGCCGTTACGCTCGGTGGTGTCGGAACAGGCACCCTGATGAAACACTGCCCGCACACGGGGCAAGGAATTGGTGGCCAGCCGCTGGCGAAAACCATCCTTGTCCAGATAATCAGCAATATTGCAGCGAGACAGGTTGACGAACTTGTCGCCATCGGTGAGATCATCAACGGCAATGATGTCTGTTTCCCCACGCTCATTGAGCCCGGCAACGAGATTGCTGCCAATGAAGCCGGCCGCTCCGGTGACGATGATCATGTCAGTTCCTCGGGTGTGATGATTGAAGTGCCCAGTTTACCCACGACCACGCCACCGGCCCGGTTTGCCCAGTACATGGCCTGGGGCCAGTCCAGCCCGGCCGCGTGCGTCACGGCCAGCGTTGCCAGAACCGTATCACCGGCGCCAGACACGTCAAAGACTTCATGCGCCCAGGCCCGAACGTGCTCGACGCCCGAATCGGTGAACAGGCTCATGCCCTCTTCCGAACGAGTCACCAGCAAGGCATCCAGGGCCAGTTGCTGGCGCAGCGCCTGGGCCCGGTCCAGCAGATCAGCTTCGTCTTCCCAGTGGCCTACGGCATCGCGCAGCTCGACCCGGTTGGGTGTCATCATGGTTGCCCCGCGGTAGCGCTCGTAGCGGTGACCCTTGGGATCCACCAGCACCGGCACCCCGTGCTGATGCGCCGCATCAATAAGCTGCTCGACACCCTGGAGCACCCCCTTGTTGTAGTCCGAGAGAACCAGGATATCGTGTTCGGGCAGCGCTTGTGCCACGGCGCCGTACAGCTGCTGGCAGCTTTGCGGGGCAGGTGGCTGCTCGAAGTCGATGCGCAACAGCTGCTGCTGCCGGCCCAATACGCGCATTTTCAGGACTGTCGGCACTTTGGCATCCACCTGCACGCCACTGGAAATTTGTTGCGCACTCAGCATTTGCTGAATCTCTCTGCCGGCCTCGTCGTCCCCGACCAGCCCGAACAGACTGACCCGGGCGCCCAGCGCGCGGGCGTTGCGGGCCACATTGGCGGCACCGCCGAGCCGGTCTTCACGGCGCGCCACGTGCACCACGGGTACGGGGGCTTCGGGTGAAATGCGATCCACCTCGCCGAACCAGTAACGATCCAGCATGATGTCGCCCACAACCAGTACGCTGGCCTGCCTGACCGCATCCAGCGGAAAATGACTCATGCCAGCTCCTCGATGCGCCGGGGTGCGTAGGTTTCCCACCCATTGCAGCCCGGGCACTGCCAGTAATAGTGGCGCGCCTCAAAGCCGCATTGCTGGCATGCATAGCGATCCAGTCGTCGGGTGTGGCGGTGAATGATGCGACGCAACAGGTCGAAGTCTGCAAATTGGCCATCGTGTTCAAGGGCCAATTCAGATTCCAGCACGCGATCCAGCCCCAGCAAGGTGGGGTGCTGCTGCAAGGCTTGCCGGACAAACTGCCAGGCTGGCTCGTAGCCTTCACGCGCGCGCTTTTCCTGAAACAGGACATTGAAGGTGTCAAGGTCCGGATGCTGCTGATAGTGAGTGAGCAGGCGTTCCAGCCCCTGATCGGCCAGGCCCAGCTGATGGTGGCAGGCCATGATGTCGGGCGCGACCAGACTGCCGTAGGAAGGCGCCTGGTCAAGAATGGAAGTCAGGTGATGACAGCGAAGGGATTCGTCTCCCTCTATCTGGGCGATTTGTGCCCGCAACATGGCGATACGTGCCTCGGAAGCCTGCCCGCGATGAGAATCTGGCAGGCGATCGGCCGCTTTTTCGGCATTGTCGAGCGCCGCCCGTGCAGCCGGCAGGGCCGGTGGTTGCTGGGCAAGCGCGGCTTCGGCCTGTTCGCAATGGTAATGCACCAGCTGTGGCACTGGCTCGTCCACCAGCTTGCGCAGGCGCTTGACGGCCGCAATGGCCTGGGGCCATTCGTGGCTGGATTCGTGAATGCGGATCAGGGCCCGGGTGGCCTGAACCGCATAACGCGTATCCTGGACGGCCGTAAAAGCCGCTTCTGCCCGGTCGAGCATGCCTGCCTTGAGATAATCCTGGGCCAGCTCGTGCTCGGCCATCTCGCGGTCGGCAGCAGGCAGATCGGCGCGGGCCAGCAGGCTCTGATGCACGCGGATGGCCCTTTCCATTTCCCCGCGCCGCCGGAACAGGCTGCCCAGGGCAAAATGCAGCTCGGTGGTTTCGGGATCAAGCTTGGCGACTTCGATAAACGCATCAATCGCCCGGTCGGGCTGCTCGTTGAGCAGAAAATTGAGCCCCTTGAAATACGACTTGGGCATGCTGCGGGTTTCCGAGAGCATTTGACGGAAATCCACCCGTGCGGCGATCCAGCCCAGACCGAACAGCAAGGGAACGCTGATCAGCCACCAAGGTTCAAAGTCCATGAGCAGCCTGCTTTTGTATGCTAGGGATTACGGACTGGCGCGACAGCCGTGGAGGTGGCCTGCTGACCAGGGGAGGTATCGAGGCGCTGCTGAAGCTGGCCATTGTCGCGCTTGAGCCGGGCGGCTTCGCGACGATGCCGGAGCACGGAAGGCAAGGTGATCAGCCAGCCCAGCACCGTACCCACGATGACCATGACCAGCATGACGACAATAAGCGGCACGCCCGTGATAGCGTAGTCGGCGAAAAATCTGACCACGACGGGATCGGTATTCTTGAGTGCAAAGAGCAGAATGACAACAAAGGCGAGCAGCCGCAGTATCCAGGTCAGATAGCGCATAAACAGGATCCAATGAACTCAGCGTGGGTCAATTGTAGCGAGAAAATGAAAACGGGCTCCAGATCATGGTGGAGCCCGCTTCAAAAAAATGCTGGCTGAAAGCTCAGCGAGTGCCTGATTCCGCCTTGGCAGCGGAATCGACCCGTTCGCGCAGACCTTTTCCGGGTTTGAAGTGTGGCACATGCTTGGCAGGTACCATGACTTTTTCTCCGGACTTGGGATTGCGCCCGACTCGCGGCGCCCGTTGTGACAAGGAAAAGCTGCCAAAGCCGCGGATCTCGATGCGCTGCCCGTTTGCCAAGGTACGGGTCATGGCATCGAGAACCGTTTTGACGGCGACATCTGCGTCGCGCAAGGCCAGATGCGGAAAGCGACTGGCCAGTACGGCGATGAGTTCAGATTTTGTCACGGCCTTCAGTCGTCGTCGCGTTGCTGATCAAGCTTGGCCTTGAGCAGGGCACCCAGGTTGGTGGTACCCGAGGACGCGCTGGCATCCGACAGACGCTGCAGGGAATCTGCGGTTTCGGCGGATTCGCGGGCTTTCATGGAAAGCTGGATCGAGCGGTTCTTGCGATCAATGTTGATGATCATGCTTTCGATCTTCTGGTCTTCGGATAGCACAGTAGTCGCGTCTTCAACACGGCCCTGGGAGATCTCGGAGGCACGCAGATAGCCATCGACGTCAACCGAAAGACTGACCACGGCACCGCGAGGCTCGACCGACTTGATCACACCAGGCACGACTGCGCCCTTGTCGTGGGTGGACACGAAGTTGTTGAATGGATCGCCTTCGAGCTGCTTGATGCCCAGGGAAATGCGTTCCTTGTCGGTGTCGATACCCAGAACAACGGTTTCGATCTCTTCGCCTTTCTTGAAGTTGCGTACAGCTTCTTCGCCGGACTCGGACCAGGAAAGATCGGACAGGTGAACCAGACCATCGATACCGCCAGGCAGGCCCACAAACACGCCGAAGTCGGTAATGGACTTGATGGCGCCCTCTACCTTGTCGCCACGGGAGAAGTTCATGGCGAACTCTTCCCAGGGATTGGCGCGGCATTGCTTCATGCCCAGTGAAATACGGCGACGATCTTCGTCGATGTCGAGAACCATGACTTCGACTTCTTCACCCAGCGTGACCATCTTGCGGGGATCGACATTTTTGTTGGTCCAGTCCATTTCGGAGACGTGCACCAGACCTTCGATGCCGTCCTCGACCTCGACAAACGCGCCGTAATCAGTCAGGTTGGTGACCTTGCCAAACAGGCGGGTGGTTTGCGGGTAACGACGTGACAGACCGATCCAGGGGTCTTCGCCAAGCTGCTTGATACCCAGCGAGACACGGACTTTTTCGGGATCGAACTTGAGCACCTTGACTTCGACCTCTTCGCCCACCTGCAGGATTTCGGAGGGGTGGCGAACGCGGCGCCATGCCATGTCGGTGATGTGCAGCAGGCCGTCGATACCACCCAGGTCCACAAAGGCACCGTAATCGGTGATGTTTTTGACAATACCCTTGATGACCAGGCCTTCGCGCAGGGTCTCGAGGAGCTTCTCGCGCTCTTCTCCCATGCTTTCTTCAAGGACGGCACGGCGGGACAGCACCACGTTGTTGCGGCGGCGATCCAGCTTGATGACCTTGAATTCGTGGGTCTTGCCCTCGAACGGGGTGGTGTCCTTGACGGGACGGAGATCCACCAGGGAACCCGGCAGGAAGGCACGGATGCCGTTGGTCATGACGGTGAGACCGCCCTTGACGCGGCCGGTGATGGTGCCGTTGATGACCTCGCCGGACTCGAGCGCCTGCTCGAGCTGCAGCCACGCCGACAGGCGCTTGGCCCGGTCGCGCGACAGGATGGTATCGCCGTAGCCGTTCTCAAGCGAATCAATGGCTACCGAGACGAAATCGCCCTCTTCGACTTCAAGGGTGCCTTCGTCATCGAGAAATTCTTCAATGGGGATGAGTGCTTCAGATTTGAGGCCGGCATTGACCACAATGAAGTTGTGATCGATGCGAGCGACTTCGGCAGAGATGACCTCGCCGGCTTTCATGTTCTGGTTCTGGATGCTTTCGGCAAACAGGGCTGCAAAACTTTCGCCGCCGAGGGCAGCAATGGTTTCAGTGGAGGCAGCAGTGGTTTCAGTGGAAGACATTAAGTTGATATCCGTGAGCCAGTATCTGGCTGGTAAAAAACGCACCAGGCACGGCTGCTGCCCGGTGGAGTGAAAAATCCTGACCGTATTCACTCAGCTGCAGCCAGCCCGGATACCGGTTGACTGCGGCCAGCCGCATACGGGCAGGGCCTGTAAAGTCAAGACTGCGGGCTGTTCCCGTGACGGGTTTGGGCCCACAGCGCCAGGACTTTACTGATGGTTTCATCGGCGGTAAGACCAGATGAATCAATCGTGTGTGCATCGGGTGCCGCAACAAGCGGCGCATTGGCCCGGGTGCGATCGCGGCTATCGCGCATTTGCATATCTTGGGTCAAGTGCGAAATATTAGCAGAAATACCCTTATCCATCAACTGTTTATACCGCCTTTTAGCCCGCGAAAACGCATCGGCTTCCAGGAAGATCTTGAGCGGGGCCCGAGGGAAAATGACGGTCCCCATATCACGGCCATCCGCCACCAGACCGGGTGCTTGGGCAAAGGCGCGCTGGCGCTCAAGCAAGGCACTTCTGACCGGCTGCAAGGCAGCAATCCGGGAA
Source organism: Burkholderiaceae bacterium (assembly GCA_035301405.1). Lineage (GTDB taxonomy): Bacteria > Pseudomonadota > Gammaproteobacteria > Burkholderiales > Burkholderiaceae_B > JAJYRX01. The sequence continues at coordinate 64 of DATGUI010000119.1, read as the reverse complement.
GCCAGCGTACCGATGTCTTCGGCCCGGATGGCATCGGTGACGTCCTGGCCCTGCAACAGGATTT
>DATGUI010000118.1:0-6149 GCA_035301405.1 Burkholderiaceae bacterium | reverse complement strand
TGCAGCCCCCCATGCTGGTGGACCGGGCCGACCTGGCTGTATGGCTTGGCCAATGGCTTGCTGCCCAGCCTGCTGCGGTGCAGCGCGTGTGGCTGTCTGGTGATCTGACCGCACCGGGCACCGAAGTAGACGACCTGATTGCCGTCGACCCGGAGCGCGTGTCCATTGTGCCCATGCCAGAACACGGTTGGACGCCCGACGCCTGCGTGCTGGCCGAACTGGCCTTGCAGGCTTGGCACCGCAATGAGACCGTGCCACCTGAAGACGCCATGCCACTGTATGTCCGCAACAAGGTGGCGTTTACCATTGCCGAGCGTGAACACGGCGCCGGAGGCAACCCCCGAGCGCCTGGCTTGCCGGATGCCATTCATCCCATGTTGCCGGCGCATCTGGAAAGCGTGGCCGGTATCGAGGCATCCGTGCAGTCGTTTCCCTGGACGCTGAAGAATTTTCAGGACTCGCTCCAAGCCGGTTACCCGGCCTGGGTCAGCATGCATGCCGGTCAGGTCACGGGCTATGCCATTGTCATGATGGCCCCTGATGTCGCGCACTTGCTTGTCATTGGGGTTGACCCGGCACACCAGGGCAAGGGCACCGGGCGGTTGCTGCTGGAATATTGCGAACAGCAGGCCCGTGACAAGGGTGCTTCGGTCATGGTGCTTGAGGTCCGCCAGTCCAACCGTGCTGCCATCGGATTTTACAGGCATATGGGGTATCAGACATTTTCGACCCGCAAGGATTATTATCCGGCCGGGCATGGCCGGCGGGAACATGCTGATGCCATGAAAAAGACCCTTTCCCTTGCGGCAGCTACACCATGAAGCCCACGGTCTCCAAGCCTCTTTCTCCCCTTGCGTTGGCCTGGCTGGCCGAGATCGGCATCACCCCGGATCTGCTTGCGCACCATCGTCCGTCCGCCGCGCGGGACAATAGCCCGGCAGCGGCGCTCAAGGCCCTGCGCCAGGCAGCGGCTCACGTACCCGACGCGCGTCCAGTGGCACAGGATGACGTCGCCCCTACGTCTTCCACTCCCACTCCGGTTGCCGAACTGCCCGACAATCTGCAAGCCTTGCAGGAGCACGCTGCAGCCTGCCAGGCCTGTGCCTTGCACGAGCAGCGTCATCTGCCGGTATTGGGTATTGGCGAGACGCAAGATGTCGATTGGATGGTCATCGGCGAGGCCCCCGGCAAGGACGATGACCGCAATGGCCTGCCCCTGCAGGGCGAAGCCGGGGCGCTAATGGTGGCCATGCTGGCAGCGGTTGGCCGCCATCCCCAATCATTGGGTCGCCAAGACGTCGCGGTGCCGCCCGGCTTGCAGCCCTTGCGCATGTACTTTGCGAACTTGGTCAAATGCCGCCCTTTGGGGAATCGCGGCCCGCAGCCCGAAGAGATCGCTGCCTGTCAGTCCATGCTGATGCAGCAGATCCGCCTGGTATCGCCACGCAAGCTGCTCTTGCTGGGCGAGCCCGTTGCGAGGGCATTGCTTGGCACGGACGCCCGGGTTGAAGCCTTGCGCCAGAAGGTCCACACCTTCCGGGCCCCCTGGGGCGATGCCATATCCGCCATGGTGACCTGGCATCCGGCTGCGCTCCTGTTGCGCCCGCAGAACAAGCCGCTGGCGTGGGAAGACATGCGCTATCTGCTGTCGCTTACTGACTGAGCGGGGCGGTGGAATCCCTGCCATCTGCAGCGGGCGCCAGGCCCAGCGCCTGGCCATGGCCTTTCTGGCCGATCTGCCCCGACAGGCCTGGATCCAGCCGGTGGTTGTGCCGGTTCCACATGATGATCAACACCATCAATCCGGCTACCAACAGGCCGAAGATCACGATAATCACATTGATGGGCAGGTTGAACCAGAGCATCAGGCTGTAGATCGTCAGCATGAGCAGGATGTTGGTCTGCTCGTTGAAGTTCTGCACGGCAATGGAATGTCCGGCAGATAGCAGATAGTGTCCGCGATGTTGCAGCAGTGCATTCATGGGCACTACAAAATAGCCGGACAGGCCGCCTATGAGTAGCAGGACGGCATACACCGACCAGCCTTTCTGCACCACGGGCATCAGCATCACGGCCAGCCCCATGACGACCCCCATGGGCAGAACGGACAAGGCTCGTCGCAAGGGCACGCGGCCCGCCAGAATAGCGCCGCCCACCGTGCCGAGTGCGGCCACGCCCATGAGAATGGAAGCCTGGTCCAGGCGATAGTTCAGATGCCGTGCACCCCATTCGATGACAATGAATTGCAGCGTGGCCCCTGCACCCCAGAACAGGGTGGTGACGGCCAGCGAGATCTGGCCCAACCGGTCTGACCACAGTATGCGCACATAGCCGGCAAACTGGCGCACCATGCGAATCGGGCTGGCCCGCTGGGTCGGGTAGACAACATGGGTTCGCGGGATCAGCAGGTTCACCACGGCTGCGGCCAGGTAGATCAGCCCAATCAGAAAGATGGCTGCCTGGGTGCGGTTGTCGGCCACGGCTGCTATCCAGCCGGTCTTGATCAGGATGGCCGAGACATCCGGGTTGATGAGCACGCCACCCACCACCGTGCCAACAATAATGGACAGCACCGTGAGCCCTTCTATCCAGCTGTTGCCCTTGACGAGATCTTCGGGGGCCAGCATTTCAGTCACAATGCCATATTTGGCGGGCGAGTAGGCGGCGGCACCGATGCCAACCAGGGTATAGGCCACAAACACCAGACACAGCTGGGCATGGGCGCCGCCCCCAAAGGCTTCGTGACTGAACATGAGGACGCAGCCGGCAATCTTGATGGCGTTGGTCAGGAACATTACCCGGCCCTTGGGCAGCGAATCGGCCAGTGCCCCCACAAAAGCGGCCAGCGCCACATAGGCAAGCGCAAACCACCACTTCATGAGGGGAATCATCCAGTCGGGACCCTGCAGCTGCGCAACCAGCGCGATGGCTGCAATGAGCAATGCGTTGTCTGCCAGAGACGACAGCCCCTGTGCCACCATAACCAGATAGAAACCTTTTTTCACCAACAGTCCTGATTCAATCCTCATGAGTCCGCCTGATCGACAATGGCGGCCAGTGCGTTATGATAGCCGCAGATTCTGCCCATGGCCGTTTGACATGCATCGCTTGTGCGCTTAACTCAAATAAAACTTGCCGGTTTCAAGTCGTTTGTCGATCCGACAGTTATTCCGGTGCCCGGCAGGCTGGTCGGGGTCGTGGGGCCCAATGGCTGTGGCAAATCCAACATTATCGACGCCGTACGCTGGGTGATGGGCGAGAGCCGTGCCTCGGAGCTTCGGGGCGAGTCCATGCAGGATGTCATCTTCAATGGCTCGGGCGAGCGCAAGCGGGCTGCGCGGGCATCGGTAGAGCTTGCCTTCGACAACAGCAGCGGCAGGGTGGGCGGTCAGTGGGGCGCCTATGCCGAGTTGTCCGTGCGCCGGGTGCTGACCCGCGACGGCGCCAGCACCTACTTCATCAACAACCAGACGGTCAGGCGACGCGATGTTCATGACCTGTTCCTGGGAACCGGGCTGGGCACGCGCGGCTATGCCATTATTGGCCAAGGCATGATCAACCGGCTGATCGAAGCCCGTCCGCAAGAGTTGCGCATCTATCTGGAAGAAGCCGCCGGGGTGTCCCGCTATAAAGAGCGACGCCGCGAAACGGAAAACCGGCTGCGGGATACCCGTGACAATCTGGTGCGTCTGGAAGATATCCTTCAAGAGTTGGATACCCAGCTTGAGCGCCTGGAGAAGCAGGCCGGGCAGGCCAGGCAGTATCGCGAGTTTCAGGCGCGCTTCAACGACAAGCAGCAGTTGCTCTGGCTGGTGCAGGAGTCGGCGGCCAGAGAACAGCAGAAATCTGCCTTCGCTGCCATCGAACAGACGCAGTTGCAGCTGGAGGCCGCAAAGACCAGCCAGCGCAGCAACGAGGCCCGCATCGAGCGGGTGCGTCAGGCGCACCAGGCAGGGGCCACCGCGCTGCATGATGCCCAGGGGGTGCTCTATCAGGTCGGAGCCGATATCAGTCGCCTGGAAGCCGAACAGCGCCACCTGATGGCGACACAAGAACGCCTGCAGGGCCGGCGTCAGCAGCTGCAGCAGCAGCAAGCGCAATGGCAGGAACAGATTGCCCATTGCGATGCTCAATTGGAAGACCTTGAAGTCGAGCACGACATGCTGCTCGCGCAAAAGGAAGAACAGGCGTACCGCCTGGAAACCGAGCTTGACCAATTGCCCGAGCTCGAAGCCCGGATGGCGGCCGCCACGGATCAGCGTGAAGCGCTGCGGGCGGACCTGGCGCGGCTGGATCAGCGCCTGGCCCTGGTGGAGCAGGCCGCTGCCAACGCGCAACGTCAGCAAGACCGGCTGACATCCCGACAAGAGCGCCTGGCTGAAGAAGCCCGGGCATTGCCCGTGTCCGATCCCCACGAACTGGAACAGGCCGAGCGCACGCTGGACGACTTGCAGCAGCAAACACAAGACAGCGCCAGGCAACGGGATAGCCAGGAGGCCGCACTGGCCGAAGCCGAAACCCGACTCAACGCCTGTGTGCAGGCTCGTCAGCAAGCGGATGCCAACCAGTCAGCCCTGCAGGCCCGTCACCAGGCGCTGGCAGCCTTGCAGCAACAGGTTGAAAAACCGCAAGATCTGCAGGCATGGCTGACGGATCATGGCCTGGCCGATGTGGCACCCCTGTGGCAGAGCCTGCGGGTGGCAGAAGGCTGGGAGACCGCCATCGAAGCCGTGCTTGAAGAACGCATGGCTGCCATTGCCGTCAGCCGCCTGGCCGACTGGACGACACCGGAACTGGCACCAACCAGCCGGGCGACGCTCTATCAGTTGCCGCAAGGTACGGCGGCTGCCCACCCGCCTGCTGCCAATGTGTTACCAAATGCATCGCCACTGAGTGCGCAGGTGTCTGCCGATGAGCCCGTCAGCCTGCTGTTGCGCGACTGGCTGGCCGGCATGTACACCTGCCCGGATCTGGCGACGGCGCTGGCATTGCAGCCCGACCTGAAGTCGGGTGAAACGCTGATCGTCCCGGCCGGTCACCGGATTGACCGGCACGGCATCCGTTTCTTTGCGGATCACTCCGAACAGACGGGCGTGCTGGCGCGTCAGGCGGAAATCAGGCGTTTGCATGATGAGGTGGAAACCGCAAGCGCCCGGGCAGCAGACAGCCACGAGGCCGAGCAGGCGGCCCGGCAGACACATGATGAAGCCAGGGCGGTGCTGGCGCAGGGGCGTGCGCAGCTGGACGACCTGACCCGGCGCCAGCATGAACAGACCGTTCACGTCCATACGCTGCGTCAGCGGCACGAGCAGAGGCAGCAGATGCGTACGCGCCTGCAGCACGAAAAGGGCGAACTGGATGACGAACTGATCGCGTTGCGCCGTCAGGTAGAGGAAGCCGCCGCGGAATCCCGCCTCCTGCACGATGAGCGCGATGCCCATCAGCAGGAGTACGACACCCGGGCACGCGCTGCAGAGGCGGTGTCCGAGGGGCTGGATGCCCATCGTGCCCGGGTCCAGGAACAGACATTGCAGCAGCAACAGCTGGAGCACCAGGTGCACGCCATTCAGTCACGAATCGACGAGCACCGGCGCAACCGGCAATTGGCCCACGATGAGTTCAGCCGGGCGCAGACGGAACTGCAGGCTTTGCAGGGAGAATTGTTTGACCTGGACGAAACCGATGTCCGGGAGCAGTTGCAAGCGGCGCTGGCTGCGCGGGTACAGGCCGAGAAGGAAGTCGAGGCGGCCCGCCATCAGCACGATAATCTGGCAGAAACCCTGCGCGAGACCGAAGAAGCCCGCATGCAGGATGTGGCGCGCCTGGAGCCCTTGCAGGAACGCATTGTGGCGTTGCAGCTTGAGGAACAAGCTGCCCGGCTGGCGGTCGAGCAGCACGCTGAAGCCTTGTCCCAGGCGCAGGCGAATCGTCGCCATCTTGAGCAACAGCGTCAGCAGTTGCCCGCCCACGAACAAGAACCCGGTCGCTTGCAGACCGAGGTGCAGCAGCTCAAGCGGCGCATGCAATCCATGGGCGATGTCAATCTGGCGGCACTGCAGGAGCTGGAAACGGCCAATCAGCGCAAGGCGTTTCTGGACAGCCAGTACGAAGACCTGCACGATGCTGTCTCCACACTGGAAGACGCCATC
>DATGUI010000117.1:0-4256 GCA_035301405.1 Burkholderiaceae bacterium | reverse complement strand
GGGCCAGATTGATGGCATCAACAAAATCGTCACGGCCCGCGAAGTTGTCTCTCAACTTGTCGACAAACTTCCTGCCAATCAGCGACTTGGCCTGTTGGCCTATGGCCATAACCGCAAAGGCGATTGTCAGGATATCGAAATGCTGGTGCCCGTCGGCACTGACCGTGAAGCCATCCGGCATGCAGTGGAGAACATCAATCCAAAGGGCATGACGCCCATGACGGACGCAGTGATCCAGGCTGCCGAAGCGCTCCGCTATACAGAACACGAAGCCACCGTCATACTCGTTTCAGACGGTGAGGAGACCTGTCACGCCAATCCTTGTGAGGCCGCAAGAAAACTTGAGGAACTGGGCGTCAACCTGACCGTGCACACGGTTGGCTTCGGACTCCCCGAAGCTGAGGCCGGAAATGCCGAAACGCAGCTGCAATGCCTGGCCAGCCATACGGGTGGCCAGTTTTTTCTGGCTCGCGACGCCCAGGAGCTCCGTGATGCGCTGGGCACCATCAGCGAGACACCACCGGCCAACCAAGCTGAAAAGCAACCCGCCACAGAGCCAGAAAAGATAGAGGTGACACTGCAGGCTACTGATCAGGAAGGCGGTCCGGCCATCGAGGACAACCTGATCTGGACCGTCCGGGACGGTGCCAGTGAAGATATCCTGTATGAATCTGCGCAGCCGGAAGGGGTGATCACTGTAGAACTCACCAAAGGCATCAAGGACATTGACGTATTGCGCGTAGACGACCAGGCCGGGACGACGGGGGAGATCAATCCTGCCAGAGCCCGTTCTCTGACGCTCCCCATTGTAGTGAAGTACCAGGCACACCTGAGCATTCCAGAAACGGCATCTGCAGCCAGCACCATACGCGTCAACTGGGAAGGCCCGGATCAGAAAAGTGATTACCTTGCCACCATTCAGCCAGGAGCTGGCGGCAGCGATGAGATCACCTATGCCTACACAAAAGACGGTTCGCCGCTGGAGCTCAAATTACCCGCCGAACCGGGCGATTACGAGGTGGTATATGTGCAGCACAATGGGCGCAAGGTTCTGGCCCGGCAAGGCATCACAACGACCCCCGTGTCCGCCAGTCTTGAGTTTCCCGAACAGGCTGACGCCGCCGACTTCATACGCATAAACTGGCAGGGGCCGGACTACCCCAGTGATTACATTGCCACCATCCAGGCAGGAGCCGGCGGCAGCGATGAGATCACCTATGCCTACACAAAAGACGGTTCACCGCTGGAGCTCAGACTACCTGCCGAACCGGGCGATTACGAGATTGTTTATGTACAGCATCACGGGAGAAAGGTTCTGGCCCGGGAAGCCATCGCAACGACTGCGATAACCGCCTCGCTCGAAAGTCCTGAACAGGCAGTCGGCGAAGAGGTCATCCGTGTAGCCTGGGAAGGGCCAGACTATCCCAGTGATTACATTGCCACCATCCAGCCAGGAGCCAGCGGCAACGATGAGATCACCTATGCCTACACAAGAGACGGTTCGCCGCTGGAGCTCAGATTACCCGCCGAACCGGGTGATTACGAGATTGTCTATGTACAGCATCACGGGAGAAAAGTTCTGGCCAGAAAAACCCTGAAAGTGACAGAATAGATTGTCTGCGAGGCGGCGTGTTCAAGTCTGGGATTCGTGTGGCCACGATACGACCTCCTCAACGCCGCTCCACCCCCAGTTCGTCCAGCGTCGCGGCAATGTCTTCGGCTGACGTCTCGGGCTGGATGTCGGCATCAATCTTGAGGATGCGTCCGTCCGTTCCAATGTAAAACGTCTGGCGCCGGGCAAAGCCCTGGGGGTGCAGCACGTCGTAGGCCTCGGCGACTGACTTGTCCGTATCACTGAGCAGGGGGAAGTCTGCGCCAGTCTCCATGGCAAAGCCTTTGTTGTCCGCCAGCGGGTCTACGCTTGCCATGAAGTAGGTGGTGTCAAACTCCTGAATGAGGTGGCCTTTTTCAGTCAATGACTTGCACTCGATGGTACAGCCCGAGGTGTAGGCCTTGGGAAACCACGCGAGCACCACCGCCTGCTTCCCTCTATAGTCCGACAAGCGGTAGGTTTTGTCGTCAGTACCCGGCAATGCAAAGTCTGGTGCCATATCGCCCACCTGCAAGGCACCTGCCGAGGTCGCAGCCAGCATCAAGCTGCCACCAAACAGCAGCGGTTTCAGAAACTCAAGCATGTCTGCCTCCTGTCAATCCGAACGTGGTCTGTAAGTTCAGATTACCACGCCGGACGGACCCGGCGGCGGTTAGATTGCTGCGGCTGTCACTACCTCTGCATGCCTACAACAGGCAGCATGGAGGCAAAGCACAGATACCTGATAAAGTCAGGAAGCTCTGAAAAGACAAGGCTGAACGTCATGCGTCAGGTGAGCCCGTTCACCTGGCCAGGTAAAATCATGATCACGCCATCGCATTCGTCATAAACCATGGACAACACCCGCATCCAGACTGACACCATTGGCATCACTGTTCCCGGCGGACAGGTCCATGCCAAACGCTGGACACCCCAGCACAGCGCCGGCACGCCACCTCTCGTACTGCTGCACGATTCACTGGGCAGTGTCGACCTCTGGCGAACGTTTCCCGGGGAGCTGGCCCATGCAATTTCCCGACCTGTCATCGCGTATGACAGGCTGGGCTTTGGCAAGTCTGACTCGCGGCAAGCCTTGCATTCTCCGGAATTCATTTCGGAAGAAGCCATCACGTATTTCCCCGCCATCAAGCAACAGCTGAATCTGGATCGCTATGCACTGCTGGGCCACAGCGTGGGCGGGGCCATGGCAATCAATATTGCCGCGACCGACGCGGATTGTCAGGCAGTCATCACCATTGCCGCGCAGGCATTCGTTGAACCACTTACTCTGGACGGCATCCGGCAGGCCAAGGCGGCCTTTGCCCAGCCTGGTCAGCTTGAGCGCTTGCAGAAGTGGCATGGCGACAAGGCGCAATGGGTGTTGCACGCCTGGACAGGAACCTGGCTATCTGATGCCTTTGCGGGGTGGAACCTGGATTCGGTCATCCATCAGGTGCGATGCCCGATATTGGCCATTCATGGGGATAGCGATGAGTACGGTTCCCTGGCCTTTCCGGAATACATCACCCGCCACGCTGGTGGACCGGCAAGCATGGTCATTATCGAAAAAGGCAGGCACACGCCACACCGGGAAGAGCCGGCAACCGTTATTGCCGCCATCCAGGACTTTTTGATCCGGCACAAGGACAAGACGCATGTCTGATGCGTACAATCTTCCAACAGCCCAAGGACATGAAATCGGGTTCTGCCACACATGGGCCGATCCAACACAGCCTACTTGCTCGGAGCGCCATCATGCGTACCCTGTTATTGACTCTCAGCCTGGTGCTGGCTTCATCTTTTGCGCACGCTGACACGGAGTCTGCCACTGCCATCACGGTGTTTCAGGACCCCAACTGTGGTTGCTGTGTCGGCTGGGCCGAGCACATGCGCGAATCGGGCTTCCAGGTCACCACCGTCAACACCCAGGACATGGCCACCGTCAAGGAAAAGCTGGGTGTGCCCGCAGAGCTTGATTCCTGTCACACCGCTGTAGTCGAAGATACCGGCCAGATCATTGAAGGCCACGTGCCCGCCAGCGCTGTCAACAAGCTGCTGGCAGACTCCACCGTGAAAGGCGTATCTGCACCGGGCATGCCACTGAATGCCCCCGGCATGGGCGAACTGGATGGCAACCTGATTACCGTCGATTTCAACGGCAAGCCCTTCTCGCGGGACTGACACTGGCGCAGCAAGCCCAATGCCACAAGCTTGCGCGGGCTCAGCAAACGATTATCCAACCGGATCAATCACACGCAAAAACTCGCCCACTACACGATAGTTGTGCTCGTTGTCTTCGCTGAGCTCCAGCTGAGCGATGTCGGGATGGGTTGATCGCGGCTTCAGAACGATCGTCAAACAGCAGGAACCCATACCGCTTTACTTCCACAAGGTTTGTCTGGCTCATAGGTCGTTATGTTTTTCTGCCGGGCCTGTCGATTTTTCCATCGGATACTTGCGTTCGTTCTTCTGAATCTTGTCAAACACGATCTCTCGAACATCAAATCCATACGTATCCGCAAGTTGCAGCGCATAGGCCAGAACATCAGCCAGTTCCTCCCTGACCTTTTCCTCATCTGCCTCTTCAGGCCGCTTCCACAAGAAAACTTCAAGCAGCTCACTGGCTTCTATGCTTAATGCCAGCGCAAGGTCTTTGGGATTGTGA
>DATGUI010000116.1:0-7041 GCA_035301405.1 Burkholderiaceae bacterium | reverse complement strand
GGCCAGCAGGACGGGATTGAGCAGGCCCGAAGCCCCAAAGGCGCCCGCCAGAAAAAGCAGGGAATCACCCGGCAGGAAAGGCAGTATGACAAGGCCGGTCTCCCCAAATACAATCAGGAACAGGACCACGTATATCCAGGCACCATATTCAGCAGCCCACGCACCAAGGTACTGATCAATATTGATCAACATGTCAATAAAAACAGGCATTTACCACTCTTGTTCAGGTATGGCCGGCACCGATTGCAAACGCTCCCCGTGCGGGACTGAAAGCACAAATTATAGTACTCATGACAGCATCTCCAGGTTTCACGCGCTCCACCATCCAGGCACTGCCTGAAAAACTGATCAGCCAGATCGCCGCCGGCGAGGTCATTGAACGTCCGGCTTCGGTACTCAAGGAGCTGCTTGAAAACGCCATTGACGCCGGAGCCAGACAGATAGAAGTCCGTCTGGAAGGCGGAGGCATCCGTCGCATCATGGTCAGGGATGATGGCCACGGCATTCCTCCCGAAGAGATGCCACTGGCCCTGACCCGCCACGCTACCAGCAAGATCCGCTCGCTTGATGAGCTTGAGCACGTGCAATCACTGGGGTTTCGGGGCGAGGCGCTGGCGGCCATCGCTTCCGTATCCACGCTGGTGCTGACATCGCGTACGGCAGACGGTGAACACGCGTGGCAATGGTCTGAAGGCCAGCCCAGGCCCACCCCTGCAGCGGGCCCGCAAGGCACAACCGTAGATGTCCGGCAACTGTTTGACGCCATACCGGCACGCCGAAAGTTTCTGCGTACCGAAAACACTGAATATGCGCATTGTCTTGAGGCCCTGACGCGCGTCGCCCTGGTCAATCCCCACATCTCGTTTCGACTGTTTCACAATCAGGGCCTGCAGCGCCAATGGCCAGCCACCGACATGCCCACACGCCTGAATGAAATCCTCAAGCAGGAACTGGCCGGGCGGGCCCTGCCGGTTGACCAGTCACAAGGACTGATCCGGCTGCAGGGACTGGTTGCCCGGCCCACTGACGCACGCTCGCGGGCGGATCGTCAATACCTGTTCGTCAATGGCCGCCACGTTCGGGACAGAACCGTCTCCCATGCAATCCGGCAAGCCTATGCCGACGTCCTCCATGGTGATCGCCAGCCCGTTTACGTGTTGTATCTGCAGGTTGATCCATCCCGGGTGGATGTCAATGTCCACCCGGCCAAACAGGAAGTCCGCTTTCGCGACAGCAGCGCCGTGCATCAGTTTGTTGCCAAAGCGGTTGGTGCAGCCCTGGCCGGCACCGCCGGTGAGCACGCGCAGTCTCCCGTGTCGCCTCCCCTGCCCGAACCGTCTGCCGGTACTGCGTCACAAGCGGCACCCCTGCGTCTGGCTGCGAGCCAGCCTGGCCTGTGGCAGCGTCCCTCCCTGCCAGGCCCCGGTACCCGCACGGCCGCTCATCCCCTGCACGATGCCGGCGCCAGTTGGCAGGCACTGTATCAGCCACTGCCCCCTGCCAACCAGCCTGCCGATGCCAACATCATTGACACGACCGAAGAATTCCCGCTGGGCATGGCCCTGGGCCAGTTGCACGGCATCTACATTCTGGCCCAGAATCGACACGGCCTGGTGGTGGTAGACATGCATGCCGCACATGAACGCATTCTTTACGAACGGCTCAAGCACAGCATGCAGCAAACCAGCCTGGCCCAGCAAAACCTGCTGGTCCCCCTGGTCATGGACATCAGCGCCCAACAGGCTGCCACGGTGGAAGAACACCTTGAAACCCTGCATGACCATGGCCTTGCAGTCAGCCTGACCGGGCCTGAAACCCTGACCATCCGGGCGGTCCCGGCCCTCCTTGCACGGGCAGACATCAAGACACTGGTTCACGAGGTGGTGGATGATCTTTCCCGCACGGGCCACGCACCACAGATCGCACAGCAACATGATGCCCTGCTTTCCACCATGGCCTGTCACGGTTCGGTGCGCGCCAACCGGCACCTCACACTGGACGAGATGAACGCCCTGCTGCGTGACATGGAACAAACCGAGAGGGCCGATCACTGCAACCACGGACGCCCTACCTGGACACAATGGTCGCTGGCTGACCTGGACCGCCTTTTCCTTCGAGGGCAATGAGCCCATCTTCATGAAACGTGCCCCCATTTTTTGTCTGACCGGCCCAACGGCATCCGGCAAGAGTGCGGCCTGCGCGGCACTGGCCAGCCGCTGGCCCATCGAGATCATCAACGTTGATTCTGCCTCCATCTATCGGGGCATGGATATCGGGACGGCAAAACCCGATGCCGCCGAGCGCGCACGTATTCCTCATCATTTGCTGGATATTCTTGATCCGGCAGAAAGCTATTCGGCTGCCCGGTTCCGTGATGACGCGCTGGCCCACATTACCGCTATCCGGCATCGCGAGCACATACCCGTCTTGTGCGGCGGGACCATGCTTTACTACCGGGCCCTGCTTCGTGGCCTGCACGACTTGCCACCCGCCCAGACCGCCATTCGCGAACAGCTGGATCAGCAGGCCGCGCAGCAGGGCTGGCCAGCCCTGCATGCCGAACTGGCACGTGTTGACCCCATGACAGCAGCGCGCCTGGCCCCGCACGACAGCCAACGCATCCAGCGTGCACTGGAAATCTACCGGGTCAGTGGCCGACCGATGTCAAGCTGGCTGGCGCAAGAGCCGCCCGAACCAGCACATGGACTGAACTTTTACATGCTCAGCCTCGAGCCCACCGACCGCTCCTGGCTGCACCACCGCATTGCCCAGCGATTTCATGCCATGCTGGAAGCGGGTCTGGAAGCAGAGGTCGAGGCACTGCACCAACGTCCGGATCTGCATACTGGCCTGCCTTCCATCCGCTGCGTCGGATATCGTCAGTTGTGGATGTTTCTGGATGGAGAGATCTCGCGTGACCAGGCTATTGACCGGGCTGTGGCAGCCACCCGTCAGCTGGCCAAGCGCCAGCTCACGTGGTTGCGCAGCATGCCAGACCGCCACGTTGTGGATTGCCAGGCAGAACACGCCCCCGGCGCCATCGTGGATGCCATGGCAACTTTTCTGAGCGCCCCATCGGGGCAGGGAATCAGCGCAAGATGACGCGCGAAGTGGAAGCGTTCTGGTGTGGCACGATACGGCCAATCTCGAATACCGTTTCGCCAGCCGCTTGCAGGGTGGACACGACCGTCTGCACGGATGCCTGATCAACCACCATGGCCATGCCAATGCCGCAGTTGAACACACGGTGCATTTCGTGATCGGACACGCCGCCCTTTTGTTGCAGCCAGTCAAACAGCGCCGGCCGTTGCCAGGCATCGCGATTCAGTTCGACAGCCAGATGGCTGCCCAGGATGCGTGGCAGGTTTTCGATCAGGCCGCCGCCCGTGATGTGGGCCAGGCCCTTGATGAGCGGACGATGCTGGTCCAGGGCGGCGAGCACGGACTTGACGTAGATTCGGGTGGGTGCCATGACCACATCCTGCAGACGCTGACCCGCGAGGTCGTCCTCGGGGTGCGCCCCGGCATGATCCAGGATACGCCGGATCAGGGAATAACCGTTGGAATGCGCACCGCTGGATGCCAGCCCCAGCACGGCATCACCCACGGCAATATTGGCGCCGTCAATCAGGTGGGTCTTTTCGACGGCGCCCAGTGCAAAGCCCGCGAGATCGTATTCGCCGTCAGGATACATGCCGGGCATCTCGGCCGTTTCGCCACCAATGAGCGCACAGCCCGACTGCTGACAACCGTTGGCAATCCCTTCGACCACGGCCTGAGCAATGTCCAGTGACAGCTTTCCGCACGCGAAGTAATCGAGAAAAAACAGGGGCTCAGCGCCCTGGACGAGGATGTCGTTCACGCTCATGGCGACGAGATCAATACCCACCGTGTTGTGCTGGTTCCAGTCGAAGGCCAGGCGCAGCTTGGTGCCGACGCCATCCGTACCCGACACCAGCACCGGCTGCCGGTAATGGACCGGAAGCTCGAACAGGGCCCCAAACCCCCCAATACCCGACAACACGCCCTGGCGTAATGTCTTTGCCGCCAAGGGCTTGATACGATCAACCAGTGCCTCGCCGGCGTCGATATCGACCCCCGCATCCCGGTATGTCATGGTGGTCCGGGGGGATTGCGAATGATTCGTCATGAGAGAACTTGAAAAATATGCAAGAATTGCGAGTTGGCAAGTAGGTGGAAATGATTTTAAGCGGAATCGTCCGACCGTGGGCACAAGGCCGCATGAAGCATCCCTTTTTACCATGCAAAAGCAGCTGATTCTCGATATTCTCGGCCCGGGCGTACCCACACTGGATAATTACGCAGGCGACAGCAATGCACCGGCACTGCACGCCCTGCGCCACCAGACGATGCCCGGCCGGGCCATTTACCTGTGGGGGCCACCCGGCTCGGGGCGCACACATCTGCTCCGGGCCGTCAGCCAGGCAGAGGGCTGTCTATACCTGCAACCCCGGACAGAACAGGCACCCGGATTACAGGCATTGGCAGACGCCGAGCAGCAAGACAGCCGCCTGATTGCCATCGACGATGTCGACACGCTGGACCCGTCCCAACAGGCTGCCCTGTTCACCCTGTACAATCAATGGCGCCAGCAGGCCGGAACAGCAGACGGCTTCACGCTGGTCACCGCCGGCAGCCAGGCACCCCGTGCGCTTCCCCTGAGGGAAGACATCAGAACGCGCCTGGCCTGGGATCTCGTATTCCGCCTGCACCTGCTGACCGACGACGAACGTGCCAGCGCCCTGCACGCCCGGGCAAACAGCCTGGGCCTGGCCCTGGCGCCGGAACTGGTCGCCTGGCTGTTGGTGCACCACACCCGCGACATGGGGCAGCTGATGGCACTCATTGATGCGCTCAACCGTTATTCCCTGGAGCGCCACCGCGCCATCACCCTGCCCCTGCTGAAAGACCTGCTCAAACACCATCACGATCAATCACCCTGAACCATGTCCACCCTTACCCCTGACCGTCTCGCCCTGTTTGATCTGGACCACACGCTCCTGCCGCTGGATAGCGACTATCACTGGGCAGACTTTCTGGCTCGTTCCGGGCGCATCGGTGATCCGGAAGCGGCACTGCGCCGCAATGACGAACTCATGGATCGCTACAACGCCGGCATTCTTACGGCCGCAGAGACCTATGATTTCATGCTGGGGCTGCTGACCCACGGCTCGCTGGAAGAACTACAGGCCTGGCATGCCGAATACATGGATGCCATTGTCCATCCCGCCATCGAAACGGTTGCCCTGGAGCTTGTCGAGAAGCACCAGTCACAGGGTGACCTGTGCGCCATTGTCACGGCCACCAACGAGTTTGTCACCCGCCCCATTGCCGACGCTTTCAACATCAGCCACCTGGTGGCAACCACACCAGAATTTGCCGATGGACGCTACACGGGCCGGGTATGGGGCACGCCAAGTTATCAGGCTGGTAAAATCAAGCGGGTCCAGGACTGGCTCGCCACGCTCGGCAAGCGCTTGGAAGATTTTGATGAAACCTGGTTCTACAGTGATTCCATCAACGACCTGCCTCTGATGCAAATCGTTTCGCATCCTGTCGCTACCAATCCCAGCCCGGCCCTGCGTGACATCGCCATCGAAAACGACTGGCCCATCCTGGACCTGTTCCTTCAACTCCAAGACAGCAAATCCTGACGATTGTCCATGGTCAAAAAAACCATAAAAAATCTGGTTGGCCGCTTCTTTCCCAATCAGAAAAATCCTGACGGCGGGCCACAGCGCTACGAGCACGATGCCCACCGCATCAACAAAAGACGCGTATCGCGTCACGCCATCAAAGTTTGCGAAGTGCTTGCCCAGCACGGGTACGAGGGCTACATTGTTGGCGGCGCGGTCAGAGATCTCCTGGCGGGCCTGGAGCCCAAGGACTTTGACGTCGCCACCAACGCCACGCCCGAGCAGATTCGTCCGCTGTTCCGGCGGGCGCGCATCATTGGCCGCCGTTTCCGGTTGGTGCATGTCGTTTTTGGACGTGAAGTCATTGAAGCCTCCACTTTCCGAGGTGTTTCAGACGACGCCCAGCATACGGACCAGCACGGACGGATTCTTCGCGACAACCTGTTTGGTTCACAGCAGGACGATGCCGCCCGCCGCGACTTTACGCTGAATGCGCTCTACTATGACCCCATCAGTGAAGTCGTCATTGACTATCACAACGGCGTGGCTGACTTGCAAAACCGCATCGTTCGCATGATTGGCGATCCCGATACGCGCTATCGGGAAGACCCGGTACGCATGATGCGGGCCTTTCGCTTTGCGGCCAAGCTGGATGCCACCATCGAACCTGCCACACTGGCCCCCATCCAGTCGCTGGCCCCGTTGCTGGGCAATGTGCCCGGCTCGCGGCTGGTTGACGAGTTCATCAAGCTGCTTACCTGCGGCAACGCCATGAGCAGTCTCACGGCGCTGCGCGATGCCGGCCTGCACAAGCCCGTCTTTCCGCTGATGGACGACATCTGGGCCCTGGAAGAGGGCAAGGCCTTCATTGACAGGGCACTGAACCGAACCGATGCCCGGGTGCGGGGTGGCCGGCCCAACAGTCCCGGATTTCTCTTTGCTGCCCTGCTGTGGCCCTTGCTCAGGCAAGAATGGCAAGTATTGCAGAAAGACGGCCAACCCCTGATTGAAGCGCTCAGTCAGGCAGCAGAAAGCGTTATCGCTCGCCAGACCGCTGCGTTGCCCATACAGCGGCGCTTTCAGTCCGACATGCGCGACATCTGGTTCATGCAGCCCCGATTTGAACGCACCTCGCCCAAGGCGATCCGGCGCATGCTGTCACAACCCCGCTTCCGGGCTGCCGTTGATTTTCTCCAGCTGCGCGCAGAGTCCCGTGAAGTGGACAGCGTGCTTGCACAATGGTGGATGGATCTGGCCAACGGCAACGATGATGTCCGCGATGACATGATCGCCAACCTGAGAAGCAGCCCCACCGGCCCCAAGACCACGACGCGCAGACGCCGCGGTGGCCGACGTCGCAGCAAACGCCCATCTGCGACAGCCA
>DATGUI010000115.1:0-3672 GCA_035301405.1 Burkholderiaceae bacterium | reverse complement strand
CCAGGGCAGAAAATTCGGGCAGCAAGTGATGGAACTGGTAGACAAAGCCCAGCGACTGGTTGCGCAGGCGACTGCGACGCGTTTCCGATAGCGGGGCCGACGCCTGACCATCCACGATGACGTCACCGGAATCCGGCGCATCCAGCAGGCCCAGACAATGCAGCAAGGTGCTTTTGCCTGAGCCCGACGCGCCCACAATGGCGACCATCTGGCCCGCATGCACCGACAGGTCAACGCCTTGCAGGACCGTGATGACCTGATCGCCCTGGTGGTAGGTCTTGTTCAGCCCACGGGCCTGCAGCACGACACGGGATGAAGAATCAGTCATAACGAAGCACCTGTGCCGGTTCGAGGCGTGACGCCCGCCATCCGGGATAAAGCGTCGCCAGCAAGGACAGGACCAGCGACGTCACGCCAATAATGGTGATGTCCTGCCATTGCGGATCGGACGGCATCTGGCTGATGAAATAGATTTGTTGCGGTAGAAACTCGACACCCAGCAGGCCCTCGATGAACGGCACGATGACATCAATGTTCCAGGCTACCAGCGACCCCAGCGCCACGCCGGTCAGCGTCCCGATGACCCCGATGAGCGCACCCTGAATAAGGAAGATACGCGCCACTTCGGCCGGGGTGGCCCCAAAGCTGCGCAAGATGGCAATATCGGCCCGCCTGTCCTTGACCGCCATGACCAGTGAAGACAGCAGATTGAAGGCCGCCACGGCAATGATGAGGGTGAGAATCAGGAACATCATGCGCTTTTCCGTCTGAACCGCAGCAAACCAGGTGCGGTTATTCTGTGTCCAGTCCTGGGTGAGCACACCCGACGGCAGCAGGCGCCGCAGGGACTGCGCCACCTGAGGTGCCCGGTGCATGTCGGCAATGCGCAGCCGTACCCCCGCCGCGGCCTGATCCCGGAACACGCCTGCGGCATCGTCCACATGAATGAAGGCCAGCGAGGAGTCGTATTCATAGTGTCCGGACGACACCACGCCACTGACGGTGAACTGGCGCATGCGGGGCGTGAATCCAGCCGGAGACACGCTACCCTGCGGCGCCAGCACCATGACGGCATCCCCTGGAAACACTTGCAGCTTGCCGGCCAGCTCACTGCCCAGCACAATACGATAGCTGCCCGCCTGGAGGTCATCGAGACGGCCTTCTACCATTTGATCAGCGATGTCGGAGACGTCGGTTTCCGTCTCAGGATCAATCCCCCGGATCTGTACGCCACTGAGCTGCCGACCCCGCGCCACCATGCCCTGCGCCGCCACAAACGGCGCCGCAGCCTGGACATCGGGGTTGTCAAAGGCCAGCTCGGCCACCTGCTCCCAGTCTTGCAGCAACATGCGTGGAGAACGGGTGGTATCAAACAGCTCGATATGCGGCAGCACCGACAACATGCGGTCACGGACATCACGCTGAAACCCGTTCATGACCGACAGCACGACAATGAGTGCGGCCACACCCAGTGCAATGCCTGTCATGGAACTGGCGGCAATGAAGGACACAAACCTGTCCTGGCCGCGCCGGCTGCGAAAACCGGATAACCCGGCATAACGCATGCCTATCCAAAACTCATACATGATTCCCCCGCTGTCGTTTACTGCAAGCCATTACAATGCAGCCTATGCGAATTGTATTACCTGGCGCCCTGCCCGGCCCAACCATCGCGGCCGAACTGCTTTCCCATCTGCCCGCTGCAGCGCCCAGACTGATCAAATGGCTGGAAAACAGCCAGGCCACTCATGTGGCGGCTGACCCGGAACAGACCCGCTGCACGCCACTGGAAGCCTGGCAACTGCGCGCAAGCGATTATCAGGCCCAATCAGGCCAGGTGCGTGGTGCTGGCCTGGGCCCCTTTCTCGCCAACGGCCATATTACGGATGACAAGCCCGTGTGGCTGCTTGAACTCGTTCATCTGGCTGCCGCCCGAGAAGGCGCCATCCTGCAGCCTGCGCGCACGCTTGCCATCACCGCTGAAGAAAGCCAGGCCCTGTACGACACGGCATCCGCTCTGTTCACCGACACGGATTTCAAGCTGGAACCGCTGACCACCACACACTGGCGCGTACACCTGCCTGCTGGCTACCAGCCCGCTTGCGCCAGCCCCGAACTGGTCAGTCTGGGTAATGTCACGGACTGGTGGGAGCAGGACGTCAATGGCCGCGCGTGGCGACGCCTGGCCAATGAACTGCAAATGGCCTGGTTTGATCACGCCGTCAATCAGTCGCGTGCAGAACAGGGCCAGACACCCATCAATGGCGTGTGGCTGTTTGGTGGTGGACGTCGTTCCCAGCTGGGACAGCCGGCATCCCGGGCTGACGCCCAGATCGACACCTCGCTGTTGCAGGCCTGGCGCACCGCAGACTGGGGCAGCTGGCTGACTGCCCTGAAACAGCTGGATGAAACCGTGTTCGCCTCCTTCGGCGCACAGGCGCAGCCCGAGCTGGTACTGGCCGGCCATGATGACTTTGTGGTGCTCAAGCCCGGCAAATCCCTGTGGCAGCGCCTGCAGCCCAATCATCGCAACAAATGGAAAAAATGGTGGAGCAACCCTCAATAATCCAGCGGCGCCATGATGAGCGTCACCGACACACCCTTGAGCAGGCCGGCATTCATCCCCTGCTTGCCCGGCTGTGGGCAGCGCGGGGAGTCAATACGCCGGAACAGACTGAAACCGCCTGGAAGCACATGCTGGCGCCGCAGCAGCTGAATGGCGTGCAGGATGCCGCAGCCGTCCTGGCGGACGCCATTGCAGACGGCAAGCGCCTGCTTGTGATTGCTGACTATGATTGTGATGGGGCCACGGCGTGTGCGGTGGGCGTGCGGGTCTTGCGCGCCATGGGTGCCGAGGTGGATTTCATTGTCCCCGACCGCTTTGAAACGGGTTACGGCCTCTCGCCCGAACTGGTAGATGTCATCCTCGCCCGGCCTGGTCCGAAACCCGATCTGCTCATCACCGTTGATAACGGAATTGCCAGTGTCGAAGGGGTGGCCGCCGCCCGGCAACATGGCATGGAAGTGATCATCACCGACCATCATCTGCCGGGCGATGAGCTGCCCCAGGCGCGCGTCATTGTGAATCCCAACCAGCCTGGCTGCGGTTTTCCGTCAAAGAATCTGGCGGGTGTGGGCGTGATGTTCTACCTTATGCTCGCCTTGCGTGCCGAGCACCGCAAGCGCGGCTTGTATGATCCAAATGGCGGGCCACGGCTGGATCAGCTGGCTGACCTGGTCGCCTTGGGCACCGTGGCAGACGTGGTGGGCCTGGACAGCAACAATCGCCTGCTGGTGACACAGGGCCTGGCCAGGATCCGGGCAGGCCAGATGCAGCCCGGCATCCGTGCCCTGTTTGCCGTGGCGGGCCGCAACCCGGTACAGGCCAGCACCTTTGACCTGGGTTTTGCACTGGGTCCTCGCATCAACGCGGCTGGCCGTCTGGCCGACATGCGGGTGGGCATTGCCTGCCTGATTTCCGACGACACGGGCCAGGCCCTGGAACTGGCACGCGAACTGGATCAGATCAATCAGCAGCGGCGCCAGATAGAAACCACCATGCGTGACGAAGCTATCGAGAGCCTGGAAACGGCCCGGCAACGCATCGGCGCGACCGTAACGCTGTTTCATCCCGACTGGCATCAGGGCGTGGTCGGGCTGGTGGCCTCCCGC
>DATGUI010000114.1:0-5569 GCA_035301405.1 Burkholderiaceae bacterium | reverse complement strand
GGGCACGTATCCGAAACCATGGCCAATGTTCTTGAAGAAGCCGTCAAGACCATGCCAGTCATCTTCGCCTCACGCTGCGGCAGTGGGGCTACCCTCAGCCAGACCTATGGTTATCCGGGAAGCGAGATTGACCTGCTTCGTCGCGGCCTGATCTCGGCAGGCTGGCTGGATGGCGTCAAGGCACGCGTTCTGCTCAGCTTGCTGCTGCGCCACGGCACGACAAGCCGGGACGATATTGCCGCGGCCTTTGTATCGTGGGGCGGACACGCGGGCTGAGCACTGAGACGTCAGGCGCTAAAATTCTGCATCATCAGTGCCCACCTTGCCCGGCTGCTCATCCGAAGACGACTTGGCGAGCTCAAGCTGCGCCTGCAGCAGCGCCATCATGGCTTCAGCAGCCACCCGCATGTCCTGGGAAGACGGACTGGCAGGCGCCATGGCAGCGGCATGGACAGTGCGCATCTTTTCAATTGTGGCGCGCGGGTCGTCAGCAACCTTGCTGGTATCCACCGAGACTTCACCACTCACCGCATACATCTTGCCATCGGGGCCGCGCTCGAACGAGTAGGTGGCTGGCCCGGTAAAGCGGCCCCCGGCTGCCTGGTGGGCGGCTTCATGGGCGCGGACTTCGCGATCCCTGTCGGCCAATTCTTCAATTTGTGCAAGTTCCTGCTCGGTAAGCTGCGGCTGGGCGGCGCGCTCTTGTTGCGGCACCAGTGACTGGGCCCAGGCGGCCATGGCAGGGGAGGCGGTGATGGCGGAAACAGACATGGACTGTAGCAGTATGATGAGTTGTTCTAATCGTTACAGGCAAGACTGCCGTGTGCCTATAATACAGCATTGATTTTTCTTCATGTTGTGCACGCATGCCACTTCTGGCGCTTTCCATCACGCTTGTCATCCAGGCGCTGACTTCCCTCGCGGTATTGACCGCTCCCATCCTTGCGCCGGCCGCGTCGCCCGACATTGGCCTGCCCGCCACCCAGGTGGGGACCTTTGTGGCGCTGGTGTATGGCGCCTCCATGGTGGCCAGCCTGTCAAGCGGGGATTTTGTTGCCCGCTATGGGGCACTGCGCGTCAGTCAGGCCTGTCTGCTGCTATGCGCGGCAGGCATGTTGCTCGCCTCGCACGGGGCGCCAGTCAGTCTGGTGGTGGGCGCATTGCTTACCGGCATGGGTTATGGCCCGATCACGCCTTCCAGCTCACACATTCTGGTGCGGCGTACTCCTGCTCAGCTCATGGGGCTGGTATTTTCACTCAAGCAGACGGGCGTGCCATTGGGTGGCGCGCTGGCCGGTATTTTCCTGCCGCTGTTCGTGGTGTGGTGGGGGTGGCAGGGCGCCACCTGGGCCGTTGCCATGGCCTGCCTGCTTTGTGCACTGGCCATTCAGCCGTATCGCCGGCATTTTGATGAGGACAGAAATCGGCGCTCGCCCATTCGGCCAAGCAGCGTTCTCAATCCCCTCAAGGCCGTCATGGCCAGCCCGGCCATCCGCCGGCTGGCTTTCTGTACCAGCTTCTTCAGTGTGATGCAGCTTTGCCTCACCACTTATCTGGTCACCTACCTCACCACGGTTCATCATCTGTCGCTGACCACGGCCGGCCTCATCATGTTCGCAGTTCAGGCAGCCGGGGTTGCCGGGCGTCTGTTGTGGGGGGCCGCAGCAGATCGGTGGGGATCGTCCATTGGCGTATTGACGGTCCTGGCCTTGGCCATGGGTCTTTGCTCCATGCTTGTTGCCATCATGTCAGTCAGCTGGCCCATCTGGCTGGTTACGGTGGTGTGTGTGGCATTTGGTGCCACCGCCATTGGCTGGAATGGGGTATATCTGGCCGAGGTGGCCCGTCTGGCGCCTGAAGGCCAGGCCGGATTCATGACCGGCGGCACCCTGTTCTTTACCTATCTGGGCGTGGTTCTCGGGCCTCCGATATTTGGCACTATCGTGGAGGTCACGGGCTCATTTGCCGTGGGTTATGGCTTGCTTGCCGCAGTCATCACCACGGTTGCCGCTGTCCTGGCTTATAGTAGTCGTCACGTTGCTCAAGGCTGAAAGCCACAACCCCGGACACAAGGAGTTCCGTATGTCTGCCCCTGAATCTGCACGTTCCTATCTGTTTGTGCCGGGCAATCGCCCCGAACGCTTCGACAAAGCCTGCAACAGTGGTGCCGATGCCGTTATCCTGGATCTGGAAGATGCTGTCGCACCCGACGAAAAGGTCCAGGCAAGAGCGCACATCCGGCAATGGCTGACCGATGGTGGCAAGGCCTATGTGCGTCTCAATGCTGCGCACACTAGCTACTTTGCTGATGATTGTCGTCTGTTGTCTGTGCAGGGTCTGCAGGGCATCATGCTGCCCGAAGCGCAAAGTGTGGTGGCGGTTCGCAGCCTGGCTGCCAAAATGCCCGCCGGGCTGGCGCTCATCCTGCTGATTGAAAACGCCCAGGGCATGTATCGTGCCGCCGAGCTGGCGCAGATCGAAGGAGTGAGTAGGCTGGCCTTCGGATCGGTAGACTACAAGCTTGATTGTCAGATTCCCGATGAGTCGGGCCTGATCATGGCGCGACAGACATTGGTGCTGGCCTCGGCGGTGGGTCGGCTCAGTCCCCCAATAGAAAGCGTCACCATCAATCTTGACGATACCGCCGTGCTCGAACAAGAGGCCGAACAGGCCCGTCAGTTTGGCTTTGGCGCCAAGCTGTGCATTCATCCCCGACAAGTTGAAACGGTCAACCGCGTATTCTCGCCTTCTGAGGCCGATATCGAGCGGGCGCAACGCATTCTGGCGGCCGTAGAACAATCCGAAAACCTCAATGCAGCGCGTCTGGATGGGCACTTGCTTGAAAAGCCCATCATTGAATGGGCGCGGCGCATTCTGGGTTGAAACCCTGGCAAGCTGCCTGCTGTGTCCATCGTGTCGTCCTGGTTTCACGCGCGGCACGGCACCGGATCAGTCTCCCGAGACCGGGTGGATCACTGACGATCATATCGCTGATAAATGTATAGACTATTAGCATCATGTTTACACTTTTGAAACATGGTAGTTCTACCTATTGTGGTTGGCACGACAGCACTTTACTCTGAAGAACGCTGTCGCTGACATTCGCAGCGCGTCATTTCGTTTCCCGGCCGTAACAACAATCGGGTCGGCAACGTCGCCAGTTCATCACCAGGAGGGTCTCAGGTGAAATCCAATCTCCCTTATTCAAAACTTGCCGCCAGCCTGTTGCTGGGTTCTGCGCTCAGCATGGGTGCCGCCAGTCCCGTGCTGGCCGAAACCGAAATCACTGCTGTCATGCAGGCGCCCTTGCGTTCGCTGGATCCCACCATTACCACCGCCTACGTCTTGCGCAACTATGGCTACATGGTTTACGACACGCTGTTCAGCACCGACGCCAATGGAGAAATCCAGCCGCAAATGGTTGACACCTACGAGGTCTCTGATGACGGCAAAACCTATACCTTCAAGCTTCGCGACGGCCTGAAATGGCACGATGGCGAACCCGTCACGGCGGCCGACTGCATTGCCTCCATCAAACGGTGGGGCAAGGTCGACTCCATGGGCCAGGTCATGCTGGATCTCACCACGTCCATTGACGAGGTCGATGACAATACCTTCTCCATGACATTCGAAACCGACACCAACATTGCACTGCGTGCCTTTGCCAAGGCCGGTTCGCCCGTGGCCTTCATGATGCCGAAGCGGGTGGCTGAAACCTCCACCTCCGAGGCCATCACCGAGTCCATCGGGTCCGGTCCGTACAAGTTCGTGGCCGATGAATTCAAGCCCGGCGTCAGTGCACAGTTTGTCAAGAACGAAGACTACATCCCCCGCGACGAAGAAGCCAGCAGTCTGGCGGGCGGGCACGTGGTCAATGTCGACAAGGTCCGCTGGGTAGCCATGCCCGATTCCATGACCAGCATCAACGCCCTCAAGAGTGGCGAGATCGACTACATCGAGCAGGCCCCCTACGACCTGCTCTCCCTGGTCGAGGCGGATCCCGACCTCAAGATCATCAAGTCCATTCCGCAGGGCGGGGTGCCCGTCATGCGGATCAACCATGTCCAGCCGCCGTTTGACAACAAGCTTGTCCGTCAGGCTGCCCTGGCCGCCATTGATCAGGAACAGATCATGAAGGCCAACATCGGCAACGATGAATACTACACCCACTGTGGTTCGGTATACGGCTGTGACACACAATACGGCACCGACGCCGGTACCGAAGACCTCATCAAGGCCAACCCTGAAAAATCCAAAGCGCTCCTTGAAGAAGCCGGTTACGACGATACCCCCGTGGCCATTCTGCAACCCACCGACTTCGCCAACGCGGGCGGTTCGTTTGTGCCCGTCATTGCCCAGGAGCTCCGTGAAGGCGGTTTCAAGGTCGACATCAAGGCCATGGACTGGCAAACGGTCGGCTCCCGCCGCACCTCGCAAAAGCCGGTATCCGAAGGCGGGTGGAACATCTTCACCACCTACATCACGCTGACCGACCTGGCTGACCCGCTCAGCAACTACACGGTAGCAGCCAACGGTGACGGCGCCTGGTTTGGCTGGCCAACAGTCGACGCCATCGAGGAAGCCCGCCAGAAGTTCGCCACCTCGTCTGATGACGACGAACAAGCCGAGCTGGCCACCAGCATCCAGGAAATGGCCCTTGACGAAGGCGTCATCGCACCGCTTGGGCAGTTCTCTGTCGCCGCAGCGGCAAGCTCCAAGCTGGACAACATCCTCGATGCCCCAGTCCCTGTTTTCTGGAACATGACCAAATCCGACTGACAGACTGACTGATGCGCATTCTTTCAACAATCTTGCGACGGCTGGTTGCCACCGTTCCGGTGCTGCTGGTCGTCGCATTGGTTATTTTCAGTGTCCTGAGGCTGACCCCCGGTGATCCGGCCGCCATTGTGGCCGGCGATGGGGCAACACTTCAGCAAATTGCAGAAATCCGTGCCAAGATGGGCCTCGACGAACCCATCCCCATGCAGTTCTATCATTGGATTACTGATGTCCTGCGGGGCGACTTCGGCACCTCGCTCATCTCCGGGCAGCCCGTGTCCCACATGATCCTGGACCGCATGGGGCCCACCATTGCCACCACCGTCTACACCATTATCTACACCATACTGGTCTCCATTCCAGTCGGGATACTGGCTGCCTGGCGCCGTGGCAAGGCCGTTGACAAGGCCGTGGCCGCTGGTTCGGTCATGGGCTTCTCGGTTCCCGTGTTCATCACGGCCTATATCCTCATCTTCATCTTCTCCATGGTGTTGGGCTGGCTGCCCGTGCAGGGCTACAAACCGTTAAGCGACGGCGTGTGGCCGCACATCAAGCATCTGATCCTGCCCATCGCTTCGCTGGGTACCATCTACATTGCCCTGGTTACCCGTTTTGCCCGGACCAGCATCATCGACACACTTGGCGAAGACTACATCCGTACGGCCCGTGCCAAGGGGCTGGGTGAACGCTCGGTATTGACCCGTCACGCGCTGCCCAATGCCGGGGTACCCATTCTCACCATCATCGGGGTGTCCATCACCATGCTTATCGGCGGGGTGGTGGTCACCGA
>DATGUI010000113.1:0-3666 GCA_035301405.1 Burkholderiaceae bacterium | reverse complement strand
CTCACCGTCTATTTTCAATGTAAGACCGTATCATGCCATTATCTCGTGCAATGCGCATTGCGCCCAGTTTACTTGCTGCTGATTTTGCCCGCCTGGGCGAAGAAGTGACCAACGTTATTGATGCCGGAGCTGACTGGATTCATCTCGACATCATGGACAACCACTATGTGCCCAATCTCACCATGGGTCCCATGGTTTGTGCCGCCCTGCGTCCGCTTACCACTGCACCCATCGATGTCCACCTCATGGTCGAGCCGGTGGATGCCCTCATCCCCCAGTTTGCACAGGCCGGGGCCGACATCATCACTTTTCACCCCGAAGCCAGCCGCCATGTGGATCGCACCCTGTCGCTGATCCGCGACAATGGCTGCCGGGCGGGTCTGGTATTCAATCCGGCCACACCGCTTGACTGGCTGGATCATGTCATGGACAAGATTGACGTGGTGCTGATCATGTCCGTCAACCCAGGCTTTGGCGGGCAGGCATTCATCGAGCA
This sequence comes from Burkholderiaceae bacterium, assembly GCA_035301405.1. Classification (GTDB taxonomy): domain Bacteria; phylum Pseudomonadota; class Gammaproteobacteria; order Burkholderiales; family Burkholderiaceae_B; genus JAJYRX01. The sequence continues at coordinate 3,170 of DATGUI010000113.1, read as the reverse complement.
CAGCCTGGTCAAGGTCCGTCAGGCACGACAGCGCATCACCGCCTGGCAACAAGAGGGCGGCCACGACATCGCCCTCCAGATTGATGGCGGCGTCAAAGTCGACAACATCGGCCGCATTGCAGCCGCTGGCGCAGATACTTTTGTGGCTGGTTCCGCCATTTTCGGCCAGTCCGATTATGGTGCCGTCATCCAGGCCATGCGCAGCCAGATCACGCAAGCTCACAGCCTGTCTGCCTGAGCCGTATCCATCATGACAACCATGCCCATGACCTTTGATGCTGCCCTGATTGATCTGGACGGCACCCTGGTTCACAGCCTGCCCGATCTTGCCGCAGCGGCCAATTTATTGCTCCAGGATCTGAACCAGGCCCCTATGCCCGACGATATGCTGGCCGGCTTTGTCGGCAAGGGCTCTCGCGACATGCTGCGGCGCATGCTGGAAGCACGCAGCCCCGCTCCAGCGCCACCCCCTGACGACGCACGGCTTGATGCGCTGGTGGCGCAGTTCTTCAGGCATTATCGACGCATCAACGGACAGCGCTCGGTGGTGTATCCGGGTGTCATCGAGGGGCTGCAGGCATTTCAGAAGGCAGGGGTACGGCTGGCCGTCGTCACCAACAAGGCATTCGAGTTTACCGAGCAGCTGCTGGCCCATACCGGCTTGGCCGAATATTTTGACCTCATCGTGGCTGGCGACAGCTGCAGCCACAAGAAGCCCCACCCTGCCCCTCTGCTGCATGCCTGTCACTATCTTGATGTCGCTCCCGAACGCGCCCTGATGATCGGCGATTCCATCAACGACGCCCAGGCCGCCCGGTCTGCGGGGGTTCCAGTCGTCCTGGTGCCTTACGGATACAATCACGGGCACGATGTGCAGGGCCTGGATGTCGATGGTATAGTGTCCTCCATTGAGGACGCCGTGCGCTGGGCCGCGTCCGCCCAACCGAACCATCCGGCCCCCCCATGACATCTTGCCGTCACCCCCTTCCTGCATCGTGCACCAGCTGGCGCTGGTGGTATACGTGCGCTGGGTAGCGGTCATCCTGTCCAGCGCAATCATCCACTGATTGCGCTGCCTGTCTTCACCCTGCCCGGAAACCATGCTGAAATGGCCGGGCTTTTTTGTTTGTATGGCCCGGCTCCTCAAGACCAAACAGAGACTGCCATGACAGAAATCGAATTCAATGCACTGGCCGCCCAAGGCTACAACCGTATCCCCATTATTGCCGAGACATACGCGGATCTCGACACGCCACTGGGGATCTATCTGAAACTGGCTCACAGCGGCCCGGAAGGCGGCCGCAATACCTGCCTGCTGGAATCCGTGGTCGGCGGGGAACGCTTTGGACGCTATTCCTTCATCGGTCTGCCCGCACGCACGCTCATCCGGTCATGGGGAACCCAAACGGAAGTTCTGGAAAATGGCGTGGTAACGGAAACCCACGAGGGCGACCCGCTGGCATTCATTGAAGCCTACCAGCAACGTTTTCGGGTAGCCACCCGGCCCGGTCTGCCGCGCTTTGCCGGCGGGCTGGCCGGGTATTTCGGTTATGACGCGGTCCGGCATATCGAGCCTGGCCTTGGCATGTCCAACAAGCCATCCATTGACCATACCGAACCCGGCATCCCCGACATCATGCTCCTGCAAATCGACGAACTGGTCATCGTCGACAACCTTGCAGGCCGTACCTACCTGCTGGTTTATGCGGATCCGGCGGTGCCCGAAAGCTATGTGCGCGCCAAGCGGCGCCTGAAAGAATTGCGTGAAAAGCTGCGCGCCCCGGTGGTGATCCCGTACGCGTACGCCAGCCTGCAAACCGACGAGCAGCGCGACTTCGCCAAAGAAGACTACCTGGACGCGGTCAGAAAAGCCAAGCAATACATTACGGATGGCGAGATCATGCAAGTCCAGATCGGCCAGGTCATCACCAAGCCGTTCCGCGATGCACCGCTGTCCCTCTACCGGGCACTGCGCTCGCTCAACCCCTCTCCATACATGTACTTCTGGGATTTTGACAACTTCCAGGTGGTCGGATCTTCCCCCGAAATACTGGTGCGCCAGGACAAGGTCGACACCCCGGATGGCGAGCAGATGCAAGTCACCATCCGGCCACTGGCCGGCACGCGCAAGCGCGGCTCCACCCCTGCCGAAGACGCCAGACTCGCCGATGAGCTCACCCAGGATCCCAAGGAAAGGGCAGAACACGTCATGCTCATTGACCTGGCCCGAAACGACGTCGGTCGTGTCGCAAAAACCGGGACCGTCAAGGTCACCGACACCATGAGCATAGAACGCTATTCCCATGTCATGCATCTGGTTTCGAATGTCACCGGCGAACTGCAGGACGGCCTGAGCAACATGGATGTGCTCAGGGCGACATTCCCCGCCGGCACCCTCACTGGCACGCCCAAGGTCAGGGCCATGGAGATCATTGACGAACTCGAGCCCGTGCGGCGCGGAATCTACGGGGGCGCAGCCGGATACCTGAGCTATGGGGGCGAGATGGACCTGGCCATTGCCATCCGCACCGGCGTGATCAAAGAGGGCATGCTGTATGTCCAGGCCGCCGCCGGGGTGGTCGCCGATTCGGACCCCGAGTTCGAATGGCAGGAAACCGAAGCCAAGGCACGTGCCGTACTGCGCGCAGCCGAACAGGTGCAATACGGACTTGATGAACCCATCTGAGCACAGACCCGGCCTGCTGCCCGCCGCAGCAGGCAGAAAAAGCTGGAAAAACAGTATACAAAATCTTATACTGACATCTTCATCGCTCATGGAGTTCAATCATGATCAAAAATGTTGGTGGCATCGATCGCGCTTTCCGTATCATCGTGGGTATTGTCCTGATCGCCCTTGCCGCAACCAATACGGTTGGCTGGTGGGGCTGGCTGGGCATCATCCCGCTGCTTACGGGCCTGACACGCTTTTGCGGGCTGTATCGCCTGCTCGGGCTCAACACATGTCCCATGAAACCGAAGGCATAGTCACACCCACCGGTATCGACACCTTGCACCCCTTCGCGCTACAATGCGCCCCAAGATGAACAAACTGTACCCACAAGGGTTATCCGTGGACCGCAACTCAACAATCTGTCGCAACACAAACTGGTGGCGCTTCCCTTAAGAAGCGGCACGTTGCTGCGGTCCCGGCCGCACCTTGCCGTCGTACC
>DATGUI010000112.1:0-7224 GCA_035301405.1 Burkholderiaceae bacterium | reverse complement strand
CGGGCATGGCTTCGGCAGCAATGTCCCGATAGTTCGCAGGCTGCATCTTGTCTTTGGCGGGCAGGTTCAGCCAGATCTGAAACCCTCGCAGCAAGCCGTTTTCCTGTTGCGGCATTTCTTCGTGAATGATGCCGCTGCCTGCAGTCATCCACTGAACGCCACCGGCCTGCAGGTCGCCTTCGTTGCCCAGGTGGTCACGGTGGCGCATATGGCCATCCACGATATAGGTGACGGTTTCGAAGCCGCGATGCGGGTGGGGAGGAAAGCCGGCAATATAGTCGTCAGGATCGTCTGACGAAAAGGCATCCAGCATGAGAAAAGGATCCATCCGCAGATGGCGTTGGGCGCCCACTGCGCGCAGAAGGCGGACGCCAGCGCCGTCTTGTGTGGCCTGTGCACCCAGCACCCGCGATATCGTGCGGTTTTGTGGTGCCGTGGCCGCTTGGGAAGAATGTATTGGTTCAGACATGAAAAACCTCGATGACAGAATGGAAGGGCGGGCGCGAGGCCGTGCCCTTGTGCCTTCCTTCTATTATCTGGCCTGCCGGAGCACGTTCAAATACAAAAACTGGATGCGTCTGATCGAAAAACTCCATGATGCAAGCATGGTCGGCGCCGGGTTAGGCTCATGTCAGACGGTTTCCCACTTATTTTTTTGAGAAGTCCCTGGGGCGCAGGACATCGGGCTTGAGAAAATCCTTGTGTCCGACGTTATCGTGATCGCCGAGAATCCTGCCATCAAACTCGGTTCCATACAGCGTGTGCTTGTGGAAGGTATCCAGATAACGCTCGCGCGTTTCCTTCGCATCACCTGTGTAACGAGGATCCTGAGGGCGTTCGTGCGAATTGATGTATTGGGCCACGTCCCAGCTTTCCTGTATGGACAGGGAGCCCGGCTTGCCCCATGGCATGTTGTGCTGCACAAATGAAGCCAGCGTGAAGACGCGGGCAATGCCGGCGCCCCAGTTGTAGGAATCGTCACCCCACAGGGCCGGGAAGACAGGTTCGCCGCGCTCGACCTTGCCGCCCCCGTCATCGCCATGGCACAGTGCGCATTGGGCTTTATAGACTTTCTTTCCACGCAGTACATCGGGTTCCTGTTCGGGCTCGTCCAGTCGGGGGTAGCCGCGTCCATAGAGGGTGTCACCCGGCTGATACAGTGGCACGCCCGTGGCCAGCCATTGGTGGTAGGCAGCCAGTGCAAGCATGTCGTCGCTGCCGTAGGCGGGGGGTTTGCCGTTCATGGAGTAGGTGAAGCAGCCGGCAATGCGCTCTTCAAGCGAGTTGACATGGTCATTCTTCGGACGATAGTCAGGTAGCGTGACGGCCGCTGGCCATACCGGCCCGGAGTGTGGAAGACGCCCTTCGCCCGTATGGCAGCTGACGCAATTCATGTTGTTGAATACATTCTTGCCGCGCAGCTGCTGCGTGTTCATGAAGAGATCGTGGCCGCGTTCAATCGTTTCTTTCAGCTTGGGGTGCAGGGAAGACTTTTCCAGATCCTCCATGGTGGGGGGAATATGGACATAGTCGTCAGCGGCCGGTTCGGGCGCATCGGGAACCATATCCGCCAGCAGCTGAAGGATTTCCTGGTCCTTTTCCGATAGCGTGGGGCTGGCCTGGGCAACAGGAAGAAACAGGGCGATGGATACCGCCAATGCACCGGTTGTCAGAGCAGAGAAGCCCAAGGGCGTACGGGACGCTTTCATGCCTTTTCCAATAGCAAACATACTGGTGTCCTTACTCAGAATCAGGTGAAGACGCGGGTTGCTGCGTGCTCAGCCAGGCCGACACGGCATCCATGTCGGATTCGTCCAGACGCTTGCTGACCGCATGCATCAGGTCAAGCGGGTCATCCGTGCGCTTGCCGTCTTTCCAGCTGTGCAACTGCTGGCTGAGGTAAGCGTAGTGCTGTCCGGCAATGCCCGGAAAGGTTTCGCCCACGCCCTGGTTTGCCGGGCCGTGGCAACTGATGCAGGGCATGATGTAGCGATTCCAGTCACCGGACAAGGCCAGTTGTTCGCCCCGGGCCAGGGTTTCATCAGAAAACGTTTCGGTTGCGGCGGGCAGCTTTGCGGGCAAGCTGGAAAAATATGCCGAAACGTCGGCGATCTGGTCATCGTCCAGCATGGTGGCAAAGGGTTTCATTTCGGCGCTCTCGCGCTCGCCAGACTTGAACGCATGAAGCTGTGCATCGAGATAAGCGGCGGGGAGCCCGGCCAGTCGGGGCCAGGAGGTTGCCTCCTGGCTCAGGCCGTTGCCATCGGCCTGATGACAGGCGACGCAGGCGCCGGCTGCGGCCTTGCCCCGTTGTATCTGCTCGTCGTCGGCCTTGGCCACTCCGGCCAGACATGCCAGTGACAGGGCCGTGGCAATCACCAGACTGGGCTTGATTGTCTTTGTGTGTGTCATGTCACCACCTGTTTTTCCGGTAAATGTGTTCCGGTGGAAATCGTCGTTACATTGTAGGGGCTTATCTTCCCTGGTTGACTTGTCTGGGTATTTCTATTGTTAAATATCAACAAACTGTCAATGATGCAGATGGCCTTTCGTGCAAGTCGCTGATTCCCACGGAAATCGTCCGGACTTGCCCGTTGGAACAGACGGTGTCAGTGGCGACCCGTAATGCTATAAAAAAACAGTCATGCTGAACAACGATTACAACGACTAAAACAGGAAAACTATGAAAGCCCACCTTCAACGTTTTGTGACCAGCCTGGCATGCAGCCTCATGCTGGCTATCGCCGGCCCAGCCACGGTGTATGCCGTGGTGCTGCCTGATGACATTACCGAGCAGCTCAAGGAACTCAAGGACAACTACCTGCTGGCTGATGGCTTTACCCGCATGCAGGATATGGAGTCCATGACGGAAGACGAATGGTATACGAACGAGCGCTTCCCCAAATGGAATACCGATTCCGTGTTTTTGCCTGATTCGTCCATGACTCCAATACAAAAAGCGGTCATGCTTGTCGAGCATCTCGAGAAGTCCCTGCCGCATGTCCGGTATCGGGTCAGGTTCCGCCCGGAGTTTGTTTTCAACGATGATTTTTCTGCACCCCCCCGTGCTCATGTATCGGTTACCCGATTCAACCTTGGGCCAGAGCGTCGCAAGAGTCTGGCCGAGGAAGTGGGTGAAGAACATCTCGCCTCGGTTCAGGAGTTTGGCGTTGGCCCGCATGTGTCGTGGCGTTTTGTGTTCAGTGCCATACAGGGTCAGAACGCCCACCTTGAGGGGGCATCCCGCAAGGAGGTGGCGGATAACGAGGCAGGCGTGATGCAATGCCTTGACATCCCCTGCCTGCACCTGGAGTTGCCCGAGGGCCCGGCCGATGGCATGGAAGAAGTGGATGCGCCCGACTACGATACGCAGGCGCATGATCCCGACTCGGTGCCGGCTTATAACAGCAGCATGGGCAATATGGCGGCGCTGTTGGCCGCCTCGGCGGTGGGGGAAAATGGCTACGGCGAGCCGATAGAAGGCCTGGCACCCGGGCAAAGTCCTCTTCAGCTCGTATTGTCCGCGGGTGTGGGCGGGCAGGATCCGGCTGATGCCGGCATCATGCACCAGACACACATCATGGACGACGCCATTGCCGAGCTATGGCATGCCAGGCTGCAGTGGGGCAGTCATGTTTCCTGGATGCGTCACATCGTGTATCGGCCCGGGCGCAACTGATTCGGCAGCTTCGTCTGTTATCGGGGTCGGGTGCAGCGTCGTGTCCGGCAAGCGGGCGTCTGCCGTGCGCCCGGTGCGCGTCTGATCAGCCTTCGCGCCGGTATTTTGACAGGCGCCCCCTGAACGGGCGGGTGGCGCCTTCTGTCTTGTACCGGTCTTTCAGGTGGATATCGTCGTATAGCGCAAAGCCGTGGGCCGCCATGTGCCGATTGAATGCCGGACGGTAGCCCCGATTGGCATCCACTATCCAGACCTCGGTGTCCGGCATGGCATGATGATTGATGAAGGTGGCAACGGCGGGTGCGCAGTCTCGCTCGTAGAGCACATCGCTGGCCATGATGAAGTCAAACTTGCCGGTCAGAACCGGCCGTCCGGCCTGGGCTTCAGTGATGGGGGCAGACAGACCCCACTGGCCGTGCCGATATTCCAGCGTGGGTGACAGTTCATTGAGCTGCAGATTGGCAGCCAGAAACGCTTGCGCCAAGGGGTGGCAGTCGCTGGCGGTCACTCTGGCGCCACGTCGATGAGCCACCAGACTGGCCAGGGCCAGCCCGCATCCGATTTCGAGCATGGTTTCCGATGGGCAGACAGGCCGTGCGGCCAGATGGGTGGCCAGATGCATGGAGCCGGGCCACAGCATGCCGAACAGGGGCCAAAGGGCAGGGCTGATGCCAAGCTGCTCGGCGTGTCCATCGGGATCCCAGTATTGCTGTCTGTCGAGCAGCGCGCGGACGATGAAGTGCCCTGCATCGGGAATGTCGATGCCTATTGTTCTTGTCTGGTAGCTGCCAGCGGCCGACACGGACGCCTGTGACAGACGCGCCCGGACGGCCGGCGTCGGCTCGAAATCATAATCAACCACAAACATGGTTTGCATAACCTTCAAAGGTCTGGTGTTGCCGTTTCGGCAGCCAGAAGGGGAGGCGCTGCCTCTAAGGTTGAAGGCCGGTTAGAGGGCGTGACTGCAGGAGACAGTCGGGCCGGTACTGCCGGGCAGGGGGATGTTTGCCCTGACAGTGCTGGGGAATGAAGAAAATTGATGTTTCATTCTTGCACAGGCAAGCATTTTTTGCCAGCTTGCTTCCTGTTTGGCTTGTCATGCGCTATACTTCGGCCTTTCACAGATATCGCTCCCTGACCTTCTGACCTTTGTGTCCCGCACGCACACCTTGTGCCTGGCGCCATGAGCAAGTTGATTTGGTCGGCACGATCTCCATCAACCTGCCCGGGATGCCTGCCATCTTCGTGCGCGCTTGTCCGGCGTCTGCCGGACATCAGGATACTTATGTCTTTCAAAAATCTGGGCCTGAGCCCTGCCTTGCTGTCCGCCATTCAGGAGCAAGGCTTCGATACCCCTACGCCTGTTCAATCTGCAGCCATTCCACCCGCACTGGCCGGGCACGACCTCATGGTTTCGTCCCAGACAGGCAGTGGCAAGACTGCCGCCTTCATGCTGCCCGCACTCGAGCGCTTGTCCAGAGCGTCCGGGTCGAATAACGACGGCGTGCAGGTGCTGGTGCTGACACCCACCCGCGAGTTGGCCATGCAAGTGGCCGATGCCACGACGGCTTATGCCCGTCATCTTCCCTCCCTGCGCGTCGTGACCGTCGTGGGCGGCTTGCCCTATGGTCGTCAGATCAAGGCCCTGAAGAAACGAGTGGATGTACTGGTGGCAACACCCGGCCGCCTGATTGATCACGTCCGCAGCGGGCGTGTCAACCTGGCGACGGTGCACACGCTGATCATGGATGAAGCCGATCGCATGCTCGACATGGGATTCATCGCCGACATGAGAGCCATTGTGGCGCAGGTCGGTGACGATCGTCAGACCCTGCTTTTTTCTGCCACACTGGACGGCTCGGTGGCTCGCCTCGCCGCTGACATGATGCGCGAACCGCAGCGTATCGCCATTGCCCAGGCGCAGAAGCGGCACGACAACATCACCCAGCATTTGCTGTATGCCGATGACCGGGCCCACAAACTGCGTCTGCTGGATCACCTGCTGCGTGATACCGATGTGGATCAGGCCATTGTCTTCACCGCTACCAAGCGTGGTGCCGATGCCCTGGCCGGGCGGCTGAATGACAGCGGCTTTGCCGCGGTTGCCCTGCATGGAGACATGAACCAACGCCAGCGCAGCCGCACGGTGCGCATGGTACAGCGGCGCCGTGCGCGCATCCTGGTTGCGACGGATGTGGCAGCACGCGGCATTGATGTTCAAAGCATTACGCACGCCTTCAATTACGACCTGCCCATGCAGGCCGAAGATTATGTGCACCGCATTGGTCGTACGGGGCGAGCAGGTCGTCATGGCCACGCCATTACCCTGGCCGCCCATGCCGACAGTCAAAAGATCCGGCGTATCGAACGCTTTCTGGATCAGAGGATTCCTGTTGAAACCATTCCTGGCCTCGAGCCAACTGTGGTGGCCAGCCCCTCACCGGCAAAAAAATCCAGACGCAGACAGCCCCAGCGCGGCAAGCCCATGCAGCCGGGCATGGCGGCTCGCAAGGGCGGAAAAAGCCGAGCCAGAAAAAGCTATGGTCATGAACAGGGCGGGCAGGGTGGTCAACCGCTGCGCCGCCGTGAAAGGGCAGGCAATGGTGCCGCCGCACCACTGGCGGCAGGCGCAAAGACCGCGACCAGGCGGGGACGGCGGGAAGAAATGAGCCGCTCTGGAAAGCGTCTGTAATGTGGATACGAGTAAGTAGCAAATTAGCCGGTTACTAACGATATTGTCAGTAATAAACCTATGATCTAGGGGATTACGAGTGTTGTTAGTTTCTCTTGTGTAACCTAACATCTCAATCCGTGTGCTTTTATTTAGGGGCGGATGATGGGTTTCACAAGATATATAGCAAGTGCTTCAATCGCCGTTCTGCTGACTGGTTGCCAAACGGCCGGTCAGCATATGGAAGACGTTCAGCGCGGTATGACAACAGGAGAGAACCTTACCGTTGGCACCGCACAGCGTGAGATTAGAACTGGGATGACGGGAAGCGAGGTGGCTGAGGCACTCGGGTCTCCAAATATCGTCACTACTGATGCCCAACGACGAGAAGTTTGGGTCTACGACAAAATTGCAACAGATCGCGTATATTCGTCGAGCAGTGGTGGTGTGTCGGCACTTTTGCTTGGCGTGGGTTCCAAGGGTGGCGGGTTAGGTGGAGTGGGTGCTAATCACAGTGCAGGCGCAAGCTCAACTTCGCAGCGTACGCTGACAATCATTGTCAAGTTTGATGAGAGTGGGCATGTCAGGGATTTTGCTTATCACCAGTCCAAGTTTTAGGAGGGCATATGCGTTTATCAAGATCAATGATAAAGTTTTGCCGTTCTGGCCTGGCCGCCCTTGCCCTGACATCTTTGGTTGGATGCGTTGCTACCGTTCCTCCGAATGCTTTCGTCGTGACAGACGAGATCATGAAGCAACGACAGCAGCAGTCCCGCAAATTCGATAGTGTGACAGAAACATCGGTACTGGTGTCAGGCGCCGATGTCTTGCAAGATCTGGGATACAACCTGGAAAATAGCGAAACAGCACTTGG
>DATGUI010000111.1:0-4232 GCA_035301405.1 Burkholderiaceae bacterium | reverse complement strand
TGCGTAGCGAGGCTGAGCGCAACATTACGAAGCAGCGTTACAAGGGGCTGGGTGAAATGAACCCCGATCAGCTTTGGGAAACCACCATGGACCCGGCCAACCGGCGCCTGCTGCAGGTACAGATTGAAGATGCCATTGCCGCTGACGAAATCTTTACCACACTCATGGGTGACGAAGTCGAGCCACGCCGCGCGTTTATTGAAAGCCACGCGTTGCAGGCGACCAATCTGGACATCTGACACCCATTTTTCATGTGTTGCGGCCAGCAATTTCTTCGCAAGGCTATTTCTAGAGGAGGACGGCCTCCCCCATTGTCGGGATCGACGATCAGGACGACCTGGTTCCATTATGGTGGAGGGGTCTATGCCCTGGGTTTATCTTCTTGTTGCAGGTGTACTCGAGATCGTTTGGGCTTATGCAATGAAGCAATCTGACGGTTTCAGTCGACTCATACCATCTGTCATTACGATTTCTGCAATGGTAGTGAGCTTCTGGTTGTTGGCCGTTGCCATGCGAACAATTCCACTCGGAACTGCTTATACAATCTGGACAGGAATAGGAGCCGTAGGTGCTTTTGTTGTTGGAATAGCAGTTATGGCTGAACCAGTAACCGCAGCGAGAATCACTGCAGCGATCCTTATTGTTTCAGGACTGGTATTAATGAAATTGTCCAGCGCCTGATCTTGAATCGTCTCAGTAGGTAATCAATCACGCCTGTTGAAGCTGCGTATGGCGAAAGCAGTCGGTGGTGTGCTGCATCAGCACCCCGACTGCCTGCAAGTAAGCCTGGCAGATGGTCGGGCCCACAAAGACAAAGCCGTTTTTCTTGAGCAGGCGGCTTAGTGCCACGGACTCGGAGCTGGTGACGGGGACATCGTCGTGCCTGTCTATGTGGTGCACCTGCGGACGGCCATCAACCAGTGACCAGATCAGGTCAACCGGATCATCCAGCCGAAGCCAGGCCTGGGCGTTGTTGCGTGCGGCAAATATCTTTCCGCGATGGCGAATGATGCCGGCGTCGCGGGTGAGCGCTTCAAGATAGTCATCATCCAGTGTGGCGACGCGATTCACGTCAAAATCAAGAAAGACGTCCCGAAAGTGGTCGCGCTTCTTCAACACGCTCCACCACGACAGCCCGGCCTGAAACCCTTCGAGAATCAGCATCTCGAAAAGATAGCGGGCATCGGTGGACGGTACGCCCCATTCGGTATCGTGGTAGCGAATATACTCGGGGTCGTTGGTACACCAGTGACAGCGTTTCAATGATTCATCCTGATCCGTTCGTGCAATAATGACCCATTCTAAACGTCTCCGGCGGGTTGCACATCTTGACATGGACGCTTTCTATGCGTCGGTAGAGCTGCTGCGGTATCCGGAGCTGCGTGGCCTGCCTGTGGTGATTGGTGGGCATTCTGACGGGCCGGTACGGGACGATTCCGGCCAGTATCAGTTTTCCCGCTTGCGTGGCTATAGTGGCCGGGGCGTGGTCACGACAGCCACCTACGAAGCGCGTGAATATGGCGTGTTCTCGGCCACGCCCATGATGCGTGCGGCGGAACTGGCGCCGGATGCCATCCTCCTGCCTGTCGACTTTGCCCGTTACCGGACATTTTCCAGGCGGTTCAAGCAAGCGGTGGCTGCGCTCACTCCGGTGATTGAAGACCGGGGCATAGACGAAATTTACATCGATCTGACTCCTCATCCCGAACCTGCACTGGAACTGGCCAGCCGCCTGCAATCTGCGGTCAAAGAGGCAACGGGCCTGACCTGCTCCATTGGAGTGGCCGCCAACAAGATGCTGGCCAAGATTGCCTCTGATCTCAACAAGCCCGATGGCGTGACCATTCTGTCCGATCAGGATCTGCAAGAGGTCATCTGGCCGCTGCCGGTGTCCCGGATCAATGGAGTGGGCCCCAAGGCCACGGCCCGGCTGGCCGATCTGGACATCCATTCCATTGCGGATGCGGCCAACGCGGACCCGGCCGTGTTGCAGAAGCGCTTTGGCACGCGCTTTGCGCGCTGGCTGTTGCAGGCGGCCCATGGTCATGACGATCGCCCGGTAGTGACGGATCCCGAGGTCAAGTCCATCAGCCGGGAAACCACCTTCAAGCGCGATCTGGATGTGGTTCGGGACCGGCCAGAGCTGTCTGATACCTTCTTGCGGCTGTGCGAGCAGCTGGAAGCGGATCTGAGGCGAAAGGATTGTCGCGGTCGGACCGTCAGCATCAAGCTGCGCTTTGACGATTTCAGCACGGTCACAAGGGATGTCACGCTGCCCGAACCGGTGGATGACGCAGCGGCCATTCATGGCGCTGCGGGTCAATGCCTGAAACGGGTCACCTTTGACCGGCGCATCCGCCTTTTTGGCGTGCGCGTCAGCAACCTGCACGTCAGGACGGACGACGCTGCCAGCGGGCCTTCCATGCAGCAACTGCAGTTCGATTACTGAGTATCTGTCATCACTTGCGGTTGGTGAGTCCGCGCGTCTGATGGATAATGGCACATTGGTGTCATGACATGAGTGAATGAAATGCCCCTGCGGGATTGGTTGAAGGCCTTGTTTGTGGTCACGGTTTGGGGCTTGAATTTTGTGGCCATCAGGCTTGCGCTGGACGACTTTCCGCCCATGTTGCTGGGTGCCATGCGTTTCATTCTGGTGGCCTTGCCCGCAGTGCTGTTCATTCCCCGTCCGTCGGTGTCCTGGCGGGCAGTGGCCGGGTACGGGGTGACCATCAGCATGGGCCAGTTCATGTTTCTTTTCACCGGCATCTATCTGGGCATGCCTGCCGGCCTGGCGTCTCTGGTCCTGCAGTCCCAGGCGTTTTTCAGTGTGCTGATCGGCGCCTTGTTCCTGAAGGAGCGGGTACGGCTGGTCAATGTCATCGGCATGCTCATTGCCAGTCTGGGACTGGCGCTGATCTACACCTCAGGTCTGCCCGGTTCCATCCCATTCATTGGATTCATGCTGACCTTGCTGGCGGCGCTGAGCTGGGCCAGCGGAAACATCATCATCAAGGTGGCCGGCAAGACCGACATGTTGTCGCTGGTGGTGTGGAGTTCACTGATACCGCCCATTCCCTTCCTGATGTTGTCCTGGTGGCTGGAAGGGCCCGAGCTGATTTCCAGCAGCTTCGCCAATGTGTCCATGGTGGGTGTGATTTCCGTGGGGTATCTGGTGTTCATATCGACCATGATGGGTTTTGTGACGTGGGGCCGGCTGCTGCATACACACCCGGTTCGGAAAATAGCCCCGCTCAGCCTGCTGATCCCCGTGGTGGGGCTGATCTCCGCGTCGATTTTTCTGGATGAATACCTGACGTCATGGCAATGGTTGGGCGGGCTGGTGGCCCTGTTCGGACTGGGTGTCAACATTCAGGCAGACCGGCTCTACCTCAAGAAAGGGGGTGCAGCGCGGGCAACGCTAAAATGATGGCGTGTGCTAATCAATCAATTCAAAACAGGGTTATCAAATGGCTTCAAACCAGATCGGCGCCGATGCGCTCATGGATATCACTGCACGTCCGGATCTCATCCTGGAAAAAGGTGCCGGATCCTGGCTGCAGGATCACCGTGGCAAACGTTATCTTGATTTCATACAGGGCTGGGCAGTCAATTGTCTGGGACACTGTCCCCCCGATATCGTGCGTGCCATCCAGGACCAGTCCGCGCGTTTGCTGAATCCGTCTCCTGCCTTCTACAACCAGCCAGCCATTGACCTGGCCACCCGTCTTGTTCAGGCATCTTGCTTTGATACGGTCTTCTTTGCCAACAGTGGGGCAGAGGCCAACGAAGGCGCCATCAAGCTGGCCCGCAAGTGGGGTCAGATCAATCGTGACGGCGCCTACAAGATCATCACCTTTGACAACAGCTTCCACGGGCGCACACTGGCCACCATGTCGGCGTCCGGCAAGCCGGGCTGGGACACCAAGTTTGCCCCGCAGGTCGACGGCTTCATCAAGGCGCCATTCAATGATCTGGATGCTGTGGCAGGTCTGATCGATGACCAGACGGTGGCCATCATGCTGGAACCCGTACAGGGCGAAGCGGGCGTGATTCCCGCCACCGGGGCATTCATGCAGGAGCTGGCCCGCCTGGCGCGCGAGAAGGGCATTTTGCTGATCGTGGACGAGGTCCAGTCAGGCATGGGTCGCACCGGCATGCTGTTTGCCTATCAGCATTTTGATGTGAAGCCCGACATCATGACGCTGGGCAAGGGCATTGGTGCCGGGGTG
>DATGUI010000110.1:0-3099 GCA_035301405.1 Burkholderiaceae bacterium | reverse complement strand
AAAGCGAAACCAGGCCTGCAGCACGGGCAGGTCATCAGGGGAAACGTCCCGCTTTCCAAGGTTGAGAATCACCTTGTTTTGCTCGGGCCGGGACAAGACATAGCCCCAGACTTCCAGCGCTGGCCGCAGCCCGCCCTCGACATCCACGATTTCGGGTGAACGCTGCTTCATGCGAGAGAAATACTTCTTGTACATATCGACATCGTGCGTCAGATAACAGCCGCTGCGCATGATGATCTGGTAGCCCTCAGACAGGGTGCCTGCGCTTTTTTCCCGGATAATAAAATCGTAAAAGGCCGAACCACCCACAGACAGGTACCAGGGGCCGGATGCGTGGTCTTGTGAAGGCGCCAGCTCTGAGCACAATCGCATCAGCCGTTGAATGTACGCTTGGACAAGTTCGTCCTCTTCGGCGTCGCTTTCAGCGTGAATGTAGCCTTCGAATCCTTCTATTCCTGCAAGAGAAAGATGATCGCACTCCCGCACACGCTCGGCAATCTGGTGGGCTTCAGCGTCAGTGCGGCATCCTGCCCGTCCACCCGGATATCCGACTTCCAGAAGCACCTTGAGCTTTCGCTTCAATCCGAACGCCTTGCATTTATCCTCAAGCAGGTTGACACCCTGCACACTGTCCACAAGACAGTAAAAATCAAAATCATCGTCTTGATTCAGCTCGTTGACAATAAACGAGATGGCGCTTTTGCCAACCAGTTGATTGGCCAGGACAATGCGCTGAATTCCTGCCCGTCTGGCAACCTGGATCTGGCAGGGAGTGGCCAGTGTGATTCCCCAGGCCCCTGAATCCAGCTGCATGGAAAAGAGCTGCGGGCTCATGGTGGTTTTTCCGTGGGGCGCAAAGAGAATATCCTGCTCTTTTAAAAGCCTGGCCATCCATGCGAGATTATGGTCGAGGGCAGACTTTTGCAAGATACAAACCGGAAAGTCACAGTCTTCACGCAGAAGATTCATCTCCATGCGACCAATATCGCCTGTCGCGATATCCGGATAACCAAGCAAGCCCTTGCGAATCTTTTCTGTCATCTTTGATCACCTCCGCTGCAAATCGTACCACGCAACATTTGACGCAAGCGTTGAAGATTTCCTCCACGTGTAGTCGTTTTCCCTTGTGATGTTTCATGTCGTATCACGGTATGATAAAGTTGTTTGTACCTCTCATGCAGATGCGGATGGTGCCTGGTATGTCAATGGTTTTTACGAGTCGCCATCCAACAGCTAAATAATAGAAAACAGGATAATCGTGTCGTCTGCCCTTGTACGGATCAGTGAAGTCGTGAACCATATCGTGACCGCATTTTGCGTCGGTTGCGTGGTGGCCATGCTCGGCATCTCCGTCACCGGCGCGATCTACATGGTGATCACCGGCGATGCATTAAGCTGGACATACTCCCTTTCCAGGCTGTTCATTCCCTGGCTAGGGCTGCTCAGCATCTCGGTTGCCTTTCGGCGTGGTGAGCACATTGCCATGAACTCGCTCATGGAAATCCTGCCACGGCC
The DNA here is from genome assembly GCA_035301405.1 of Burkholderiaceae bacterium. Classification (GTDB taxonomy): domain Bacteria; phylum Pseudomonadota; class Gammaproteobacteria; order Burkholderiales; family Burkholderiaceae_B; genus JAJYRX01. The sequence goes on along the minus strand of DATGUI010000110.1, from coordinate 1,584 downwards.
CATCGGCCTGGCTGCCAGAGCGGCCAATTATGTCATCGTCGGAATCTTTGCGCTGCTTCTGATCTGGTACGGTGCTCATTACTTTCTTGATTCGCGAGACTATATCATGGTCTCCGACCAGATACAAATCCATTCCCGCTGGGTTGCCAGTGCGGTTCCTGTCACTGGCGTGGTCATCCTGGTGCATGTTCTGTGCGGTGTCAACATCTTCGATCCGGTGAACGTGCTCGATGACACTGACCTTGATGTCAGCGAGGAAGAGCTGGTCAGAGCCGGCCTGGGGTCAGCTGCCATGCAAAATCCTGATACCCAAAGAGGACAAGAATGATTCCAGCCGTTGTCATTTTCGTTGTTCTCATCCTGATTGGCACGCCCATCGCGGTGGTGATGGTCATGTCAGGGCTGGGCGGTGCGGTATCACTTGGCGGCATTGACTTCCTGCATATCATTGCCGACCGCATGTTCTCGGGGGTCAGCGGTTATCTGCTGATGGCCATTCCGTATTTCATCTTTACGGCCGAACTGATGAACCGGGCCGGCCTGACAGAGCGCCTGATCGCGTTCAACAATGCACTGCTGGGCAAGATTTCCGGCGCACTGAGCCACGTGAACATTGCCGTCAGTCTGTTCTTTTCCGGGCTGACCGGTGCGGCAATCACGGATACCGTTGCCGTCGGCAAGATCATGATTCCAGCAATGAAGCGGCAGGGCTATACGCCCGAATACGCAGCGGCAGTGACGGCGTGTTCGTCAATCATCGGGCCGATCATCCCACCCAGCATCGTGATGATCATTTACGCATCCATCTTGCCCAATGCTTCGGTATTGCAGTTGTTTGCTGCCGGCCTACTCCCCGGATTGCTGATGACGGCAGCGCTGCTGGTGACCAGTGGCATCCTGGCGTGGTACTACAAATTCCCGCGCCATGAAGACACCAATCTGCGGGCAGCCATGCGGGCAGTGCTCCCGACCATTCCGGCGCTGCTTGTTCCCATCATCATTCTGGGTGGCATTCTTGGCGGCCTGACCACGGTAACCGAAGCCTCGGCATTTGCAGCAGGCTATACCATTCTTCTCGGGGTTTTTGCGTATCGTACATTGACGCTAAGGGGGCTTTGGGAGTCGCTTGTCGCAACGGTGCAATTCAGTGGCATGGTGTTCTTTCTGCTGGCGGCCTCCACGGTCCTTGGCTGGTTTGTCACACGGTCGGGCATCGCCCGCGAAGGGGCCAGCATCATTGCCACCGTCAGTACCGATCCCATCGTTCAGATCATGCTGGTCAATGGGTTACTGATCCTGGTGGGCATGGTTCTGGATGTGTTGCCTGCGCTGGTGGTGGTTGGTCCTGTCCTGGTTCCGGCCATGATGCAGCTCGGTTTTGATCCGCTGCATTTTGCCATGGTCATGATTCTGACGCTAAACGTCGCCAACATTACGCCACCTGTTGGCATGACGCTAATGACCGCCACGCAAATTGCCGGCGTACCCTACGAACGTGCAATCATTGCATCACTGCCATTTTTTGTGACGCACTTCCTGGTGATCGTCATCGTCTCGCTGTGGCCGCAATTTGTTCTGTGGCTA
>DATGUI010000109.1:0-5869 GCA_035301405.1 Burkholderiaceae bacterium | reverse complement strand
CGTCCGGGGGCTTGCCCGTGTAGGTGCTGTGGTAGATGGGGTCGGGTCGCATGGTGATGCGGTCCACGGTGAAGACGGGAAACCATTCCTGCTCGTTGTAGTAACCGGTATGGTCACCGTAAGGCCCTTCAAGGGCCACTTCGTAGCCGGTTTCAGGGGGCGGTGGCGCGCCCTCGGGCACAACCGGTGCCACCGCCTCGGGGTGGCTGGCTGGCAAGATGTGCCCCTCCAGGATGATTTCAGCACTTGCGGGTACCTGCAGTGCGCTGCCCATTGCCTGGCCTACTTCGGTGCGCGAACCACGCAGCAGTCCGGCAAACTGATATTCCGACAGGCTGTCGGGTATGGGTGTCACGGCAGCCAGGGTGGTGGCCGGGTCGGCACCCAGGGCAACCGCAATGGGAAACGGCTTGCCCGGGTTGGTGAGGGCATGATCGCGGAAGTCCAGCGCACCACCACGGTGCGACAGCCAGCGCATGATGAGCTTGTTGCGCCCCAGTACCTGCTGCCGGTAGATGCCCAGGTTTTGCCGGCTTGCGCGTGGGCCCCGGGTGATGACCAGCCCCCACGTGAGCAGCGGTGCAATATCCCCTGGCCAGCAGTACTGTATGGGCAACGCGTTCAGATCCACGTCGGGCCCTTCGATTACAGTCTCCTGACACGACGGCTTGCGTACCACGCGGGGATTCATGTCCCAGAGGGCAGACTTGAGCATGGCAACCTTGCCCAGGGCATCGCGCAGCCCCGAAGGGGGGGTGGGTTCTCGCAGCGATGCGAGCAGTTCTCCGATATCGCGAAGCGCCGTGATGTCTTCCGCGCCCATGGCCCAGGCCACACGTTGCGGTGTGCCGAAAAGGTTCGTGAGCACCGGCATGCGGGCCGGCTCGCTCAGGTGGGTGGCGTTTTCAAACAGCAGGGCAGGCCCCTGTTTCTGAAGCACGCGATCACTGATTTCGGTCATGTCGAGATGGGTATCGACAGCGTGGGTGATGCGTGCCAATTCACCCTTTTTCTCCAGTTGCGAGAGGTAGTCTTTCAGATCACGGTATTTCACGATGTTGCCAGAAGAAACAGTTGCAGTAAGATGGGAGCGTTTGAGATCAATCACCCACAGAGGAATTCAGCATGGCTGCGCAGCACGGTGTCAGTCCGGGCAAGGTGCGCCAAATGGGGCGCCAGGCATTTTCATTGGGCGCCGAGCTTGCCAGGCTTGGTGCAGTGTATATCGGTATTGCCGTGCTGGTCACCGTCATCATAACGTGGTCCATTCCTTCCTTGCGCAGCCAGGTCAGGCATGTGCAGCTTGCCATGGTGTCCGCACTGCAGCCCGCCGGTTACCATCTGCCCTTTGATTTCGAGCTGGCCGATGCCCATGGCCAGCTGGATGCCAGTGCCTTCAGCACGCTGTCTCCCATCATGGCATCCGATGAGCTCACCTGGTCTGATGACGCGCCATCCCTGGTCGAATCCGATGCCGTCACGGGGGGGCGTGTCGAGTCTCCACACCTGAACTTTACACAGGCGCTGGCAGAGTCGGTCGATGAGTCCCCCATACCGGGGGTCACACGCGCCCAGGCCCAGGCACTGCGCAGTTATATTGCTCGCAAGTACCGTATTGCCAGCAATGTGGCGGGGGCCATCATCGGCACTGTTTTCCGTGTGGGCCGCGAGCGCGGCCTGGATCCGCAACTGCTCCTGGCCGTCATTGCCATCGAGTCCCGCTACAACCCCTATGCCGAAAGCCATGCCGGTGCGCAGGGGCTGATGCAGGTCATGACCAAAGTGCACGAAGACAAGTTTGCGGCCTTTGGTGAAGGCCCCATGGCTGCCGTGCATCCGCTGGCCAATATTCAGGTGGGAAGCCAGATTCTTGCCGATTGTCTGGAGCGGCGCGGGTCACTGGATGGCGCCCTGGCATGTTACGTGGGCGCCACGGGGCCCAGCGATGGGGGCTATGGCAAAAAGGTCAAGGCCGAGTGGCACCGGATTGCCCTGGCCTCGGGCATTCCGGTGGAATAACCGGCAAGCGCCTGGTGCGCTAGAGCTGCCCCCCGTCTCCGGCGGAGGGTTGCCAGCGCATCAATCGTTTTTCAATAAGGCTGACAATGCCATCCAGGATCAGGGCAAAGATGGTCAGCACAATGATGCCTGCAAACACCGTATTGACATCAAAGGTGCCTTCGGCTTGCAGGATCAGATAGCCGACGCCGGCCGCCGAGCCCAGATACTCGCCGACAACGGCACCGACAAAGGCCAGGCCAACGGAGGTATGCAGGCTGGAAAATACCCAGCTTGTGGCAGAGGGCAGATAAACATAGCGCAGCAGCTGACGATTGCTGGCGCCCAGCATGCGCGCGTTGTTCAGAAGGGTGGGGCTGACTTCCCGCACGCCCTGATACACGTTGTAGAAGACAATGAAGAATACCAGGGTCACGGCCAGGGCAACCTTGGACCAGATGCCCAGACCAAACCACATGCCGAAAATGGGTGCAAGAATGACCCTTGGCATGGAGTTCATGGCCGTGATGAATGGGTCCAGGATGGCGCTGGCTGTACGGGACAGGCCCAGCCATAGTCCCCCGGCCAGCCCGCCTATGGTGCCAATGGCAAAGGCCAGCAGGGTCTCGATCAGGGTGATGTTCAGGTGCCGGTAGATATTGGCATCTACCACAAACCACCGCCAGATCCTCTGCAGGACCTGCAGCGGTTCACCAAAGAAAAACGCCAGCGTGGCATCCCGAGAGGCCAGGTGCCAGATGCTGAAGAACAGCGCCAGTAGAAACACTTGCCAGGCGAGCAGCGTGCCACGCCGGGGTCTGATGAATTGCCACATGATCAACCACGCTCCTGTTGCTGCACATAACCTTTGAGGACTTCTTCACGCAATACGGCCCAGATGGCTGCGTGCAGTTCTACAAACGCCGGGTCCATGCGGATCTCGGCCACATCTCGCGGCCGGGAAAGGGATACGTCGAACTCGCCGATGGGATGCGTCGCCGGTCCGGCCGACAGCACAATGACCCGATCACTCATGGCGATGGCTTCGTCCAGGTCATGGGTGATGAACAAGACGGCACGCCGTTGTGCCATCCAGATATCAAGGACCTCGTTCTCCATGAGCTGTCGGGTTTGTACGTCAAGCGCAGAAAATGGCTCGTCCATCAGAATGATGTCGGGTTCGTTGATCAGCGTTTGTGCAAGCATGGTGCGCTTGCGCATGCCGCCTGACATCTGATGGGGATAGCGGTCTTCAAAGCCGGAGAGGCCGACACGCCTGAGCCAGTCCATGGCCTGTTCACGCGCTTCCTGCGGCGCCACGCCCGCAAACTGCCGGCCAGCCATGACATTGGAGATGGCATCACGCCATGGCAGCAGGGCCTCGCCCTGAAACATGTATCCGGCGCGCCGGTTGATGCCGTTCAGTGGCTGGCCGAAGACCTTGATCTGCCCCTCAGTAGGCTGCAGCAGGCCCGCTGCGACGTTGAGCAGCGTGGATTTGCCACAGCCTGTGGGGCCGACCACTGATACGAACTCGCCGGCACCGACGTGAAGCGATACATCCTTCACGGCGGTGTAGCTTTCGCCCGCCTTCTCGCGCGACGCAAAGGTGCAGGTAACCGATTCGAAAGACAGGGCAGTATCAGCCGTTGGGGTATTGCTCATTGGCCTTCTTTGCAAAGTCGTTGGTCCAGATGCGATCCAGCTCGATATCGTCTACCGGGAAGTCATCGATGAAGGCGGCCAGCGCATTGAGCGCGGTCTCAGGGCCGTCGTCGGGGATGAGGCCGTCGGGGGACAAGCCATCAATACTGTTGCTGACCGCCGCGAGGTACACGTCGCGGTTGCCCAGCAGATAGGATTCGGGCATGGTGTCGACAATTTCATCCGGATCGGTGCTGTGAATCCATTTGTCTGCCCGCACGATGGCGTTGGTCAGGGCCTGGGCCACGCCGGGATTGCTTTCCAGGAATTTTTCGGGTGCATACAGGCAGCCGGCCGGCATGTTCCCGCCAAAAATTGTTTGGGTGTCCGCAACGCTGCGGGTGTCGGCGATGAGCTCGAGGTCACCCGAATGTTCCAGCGTTGAAATAACCGGATCCACGTTGGAAATGGCATCAATCTGACCGGATCGCAACGCCGATACGGCACCACTGCCTCCGCCCACCCCCACGATGGCGACATCATCGGCCTTGAGGCCATTCTGTGCCAGATAGAAATTCACCAGCATGTTGGTGGACGAGCCGGGTGCCGTGACGCCGACCTTCATGCCTTTCAGGTCTTCGGGGCCGTTGTAATCGGCAACCTTGGTCGATACACCCAGGCCGATCATGGGCGCACGACCCTGAAGGGCGAAGGCACGATAGAACTGTTTCTTGCTTTGCAGATTGAGCGTGTGCTCGAAGGCGCCGGATACGACATGGGCGCTGCCGCCAACCACCGCCTGGAGGGCCTTGGAGCCGCCGGCAAAGTCTGACACCTTCACGTCCAGGCCTTCGTCCTCGAAGTAGCCCAGCAGTTCGGCGACGGACAGGGGCAGGTAGTAGGTCAGTGCCTTGCCACCAACCGCAATGTGGACGTCTTTGCGTTCAAGCGTTTGGGCACGCAGGATTGAGGGGAAGGCGGCCAGCGTACCACTGGCAGCGGCAAGTTTGAGCAGAGATCTGCGAGTAAGCGACATGATGTCCTCCTGGATCCGGTTTTGATGGATGCGGTATGTGCATGCGTTAGATTGGCTGAAGTTTCAGGGGAACACCATTCAGCCTTCTGGTGTTTGGGTTGTTGTTCCCAGGTCGATGGCACCCTGGTCTGCCAGCGCCTGGATACGCGAGCTATCGTAGCCCAATTGTTCCAGGACCTGTCGGGTGTGTTCGCCAAGGCCGGGCCCCAGCCAGCGTGTCTTGCCGGGTGTGGCCGACATTTTTGGCACAATCCCCGGAAGGCTGACCGACGTGCCGTCAGGGAAATGATGCGGTTCGATCATCTCGCGGGCTTGGTACTGGGCATCGGCAAACATGTCGGCAACGCTGTAGATTTTACTCACGGGCACGTCCGCTGCAGACAGCACCTCCAGTGCGGTGTCAATATTTTGCTGGTCGCACCAGGCTTGAATGGCTGCATCAATTTCTTCGGCGTGCGCGGCACGGCCATCGTTGTGCCTGAGGCTGGGATCATTGGCCAGGTCGGGGCGGTCAATGGCGTGCATGAGACGATGGAAAATGGCATCGCTGTTGCCTGCAATGACAATGTTTTCCTTGTCACGCGTGCCGTACGTGTTGGACGGGACAATGCCGGGCAGCGAGCCACCCGTACGCTCCCTGATGATACCCGCAACGGCATATTCGGGCACCAGGCTTTCCATCATGTTGAAGACGGCTTCGTAAAGTGCCACATCGATCATCTGGCCCTCGCCAGCCTGACAGGCATCGCCAGTCTTGCCATTCCAGCGTCCGCCGGTGGCGTCGCGGTGGTGCAGTGCCATCAGGGCACCGATGACACCATGCAGTGCAGCAATGGAATCACCGATTGAAATACCGACGCGCACCGGTGGGCGGTCGGGGTGGCCCGACACATAACGCAGCCCGCCCATGGATTCGCCAATGGCACCAAAGCCCGGGGCATCGCGCATGGGTCCGGTCTGACCATAGCCCGAGATGCGAACCATGATCAGAGCCGGGTTGATTTCACGGAGTTGTTCGTAGCCCAGACCCCACTTTTCAAGCATGCCCGGCTTGTAGTTTTCGATGATGATGTCGGCGTCCAGCGCCAGCTGCCGGGCAATGTCCTGGGCCTGGGGATCTTTAAGGTTGAGGGCAATGCATTGTTTGTTGCGCGCCTGAACCGTCCACCATAACGAGTTGTTGCGATGCAG
>DATGUI010000108.1:0-8260 GCA_035301405.1 Burkholderiaceae bacterium | reverse complement strand
GAATCTGCCTGATCGGTACCCGACTGGGTGGCATCGGCATCGTTACCGGCGCCATCTTGCCAGACGTCAACGTCGCTGGAAGCCGTGCTGGTCTGGTAGGCATAGCCGGTGTTCAGGGCGCCTTCCTGGCCAATATAGGCGGTCGCATCGCCATTATGAAGCTGCAGGATCTCTGCATCATTCATGTAACCATCCTGATAGGTTTCTGCTTCCTGGGTTTGAGGCGCGCTCGGATTATTGCCATGATTATGGCCGTTGCCATGGTTATGACCATGGTGGCCTCCTCCGGCAAATGCTCCACTGCTGAAGGCCAGTGCACAAGCGGCGGCGATAGCGCAAAGTTCGATTTTCATGATGAATCTCCTGGATAAACGACAAGTATCAAGGCCTTTTCTTGATATGACGAACCGGCGGCCTTGTTACCGGAATCGGCAAAAAGTTATCTGAAAACAGTAATGCCCAGACCATTTCCCATCTGGAACAGCGGCGCGGCTGCGCCGGGCCTGGTCTGAACGATGGCAGCGCTGTTAAGGTTGCCGTACTGACTGGCACTGGCAATACCATGGCTGGTTGTCTGGCTGATGCTGAGCTCGTTGGACTGGCCGACCTGATAGCCGGTGGCCGTATTGCCGTGCCCATATTGAAAATAAGTAGCGGTATTGTTGCTGCCGTACTGCTCTGAATAAACCACGTTACCGGTACCATTCTGAACGACGTTGGACGCGTTTCCCTGACCCCACTGCCCGACCGACGCGATCATGGAATTGCCCTTCTGACTGATGGTGTCGCGGTTGTTGTTGCCATGTTGCACGCTGTAGGCCTGCAACCGGTCTGCAGCCAGCTCAGATGGCGGCAGCTCAGCGTTGTAAGACAGATCATGAGCCTGCAAGGCGGGCGGAGCCGCCAGCAACAGCATGGACAACGTGAATGTCATGGAACGAAAAAGGTGCGCATGAGTCATGACGGTGTTCTCCGGGCGGCATGGCCGCCAGTTGTCTGAATATATGCAAGGCCGATCAGTATCATTCCGATGCCCTTTCAGTCGTATCCGGAATGGCATCCAGCTTGTGCCGTTCGGTACGGATGGCGTAGTTGTCCGCCATGCTCAGATACCTCTTGAGCAGAGGCGAATTCCGATCGGCGTCATTCCTGAGCTGCCAGTGGTTGTCCCGGATGCCCTGCACGGTCAGATGCATGACCGCTGCATCAATGGCTTCCTTCACGGCGAGCTGGGCCGGCTCATTGCGGGTATAGCCGGTTTCGATCTCCAGCAAGTCGTAGTAATTCACGAAACGGAAATAGCTGGGATGGATTTCGTGGGAATAAATAGTCTTGGTGGTGGATACGCTGTTGAGCACGGCCCCGGACAGTACATCGACGGCGCGCAGATTGACGGTGACCTGGTCAACGCTGTACTTGGTGGACAAGCCAATACCCAGAAATTGTGCACCCAGTCCGCCGGTTCGTGTATTGGTGTCGTAAGCCACAATGCCGCCTTCCAGGATGATGCTGGCAGGCACAAGGTTGGGAATGCCATTACCGCGATTGCCGTTGTCATCCAGCGCACGCAACACCCGACGCTCCGTCAGCAAGGACTGGAGCCCTTCCCGTTCTACCGGCTGATACCAGCCCGAATCCCGCAACGACTTGATCAGCAGCGAGGCCGCTCCTTGTGTGACCGCCGTGGAAAATGAGCTGGCGGGCTGAGGCTTGTACTGGCCGGTTTCGTCCCTGAATCCGTACACGGCGGCCGCAATGCGGTTTTTTGGTGGCGGCAGTTCGTGCAAATCAAGGGTAGATGCCGATGCGGGTGTCAGACTGGCCTGGCTGGTAGTGCTGACCGGCTCCTCCAGTGTTCCGCAAGCAGTCAGCAACACGGCGGCGGCAAGGCCGGTTGTGCGTGTCGACCACGTTCGCGCCAATTGCGACCAACTCGGCACGCCACGCTGGGGCGTCATTCGAGGTCTCCGGCATTAATGCCTGACAACTGGTCGATGGATCCTGACTCGAGTTCAGTGCGCCTGACCTGGCCGGTCTTGACATCGTAGGCATAGATTGCGCCGTCTTTCTGGAAAAGCAGCGTATCGGTGCCATTATCGCCCTCAATCTGCGCAATCAGCATGACGCCCATGTCGAATTCTGGAAAATCGATGTCCATCTTGTACTTCTTCCCCGCCTGAGCCTTGGACATCAGATAAGGTCCATTTTGCGGATGCCCACCAAAGGACGGGTTCACCGGGGTATAGACAAGCTCTCCCGCCCTGGCAGGCATGACTGACAGCGCTGCGCCGACCAGCAAAGCGGTGGAGACAGCGAAAACGTATCCGCCGATTGCATGATTAGTCTTGTTGTCTTGCATTTACAACTCCTCCGGTCCTAAGTCTTCGTCTTCAAACACTGCCCGCTCAAGATCGATCTGGGCGATGTTCTCATGAGCAATGGATACTGCCTGCTTTGTCATTTCCCGCACCTGCGATCTGGCTGGTGAAAGAAATGTGTGAAACACGGATCGATCCAGATAATGCACCCAGATCTCGCTGCCAAATTGCGCAGTCGGTCGCTCAGTAATGGTGAGGTTTCTATCGGAATCCGGGTAGAGTGATTGCCAGATCTCTGAAAATTCCTTGTAGAAATTCCAGCCAATCACAGTAATGGTGCGGTTGATGATCAGTCCGGCAAACGGATCAATCTCGGTGATACGTCCCGCGTCCATGTCTTCCGACTCAGGTTGTGTGGGTTCTGCCTCTTGAGCCAGGACAATTGAGCAAAGGCCCGTCAGGGCAAGCAACACGCCAGTGGCTCTCCAGTCAAAACGCAACACCTCTTCCCCTTTTCCAGCAAAATATTGTGAACTTTCGATTGCTTATTGCAGACTCTGTGAAAAACTGTAGCCTGACGCAAATGGCAAATAAATCGTTCAGATGCCGTAGACCGGAAGCAGTAAAACGGTTGATATGGAGGGGATCTCTAGACTATTGGGACTAGGCCTGGACGAGCTCAGGGAGACTGATACAGCCCAAGCGTTGCGCCGCGAGAAAACGCAAGGTAGACGGCCTCGTGGCGATTGCCGACGGCCAGACGCTGGTAGATGGCAGCGGTATGGGTCTTGCAGGTGGCCAGCGAAATATCCAGTACCCGGCTGACCTGTTTTAGTGGGTAGCCGCGCGCCAGCAAGGCCAGCACTTCGTATTGGCGGGGCGTAAGGTTGAGCAAGCGCAGTTCATGTCGCTGAATTGTGGGCGCAATGGGCCACTGGGCATCAGAGGGAGAAAGAGTCGCGGATACAGCTGTGGCACGTTGTCGGGAGAAGGTATCTGCTGCGGGAGTCAGGCCCGCTGGGGCAGCAGCGCTATCGTCCTTGCGGCTGAGATGATCTGGCTGCTGCATGGATGAGGGGGTTTTTCCGGACTCGACATTGGCGGTTGCCCCATCGGAATCGTTTTTATTGTCGTACCAGCGGCGACCAGGGTGATTGGACAACGACGGACCGTTGGGTGTGCCAATGCCGGCGGCTATCTGGCTGGAGGCAAAGCAACTGCCCCCGGCCAAAACAAGGGAAACCGCTGCCACCATGATGTCGGGTGCAGCGTACTTGTAGAGCGTGCCACGCAAGGTATCGCAAACATTTGCCAGAGGATACGGCGGTTCTGCGGCATCGAGCAGCAAAATGGAATGCTTGATCGCATAATGTTGTCTTGCGGCCGTAAACAGGTCAATCAGTTGTGCCTTTTTATCGGGCGCAGCCAAGAGGAGAAGATCAATGCTCTTGGTTCTGTCGGGGTACTGAAACAGCTGGGCATAGCTTGCCTGCACCGATTCGACGGTAGCAGAGAGCCCCTGCAATGAGGCCTGGATTGTCAAGCAGAGCTTGTCATCGGGTTCAACAACAACGATACGTGGCATGTTGCCCCCCTATCTGTCTTTGATTGCAGGTGGAAGGCGTTCAGAGCTCAGGTGCGGCCAGCGGCTCCGAGCGGCAGATTAATGCATTGTGGCTGATGTGAGTTTACAAATGCTGATAGCTTATTCTGATGGGTGTAATCCTTATGTCAACTTTACCAACAAACGGCAATAAGCTCTATCAGTGGTTTTACTGAATCTGTCACGCTTTGTCTGTACCATTATTTGCGCATCGTCTTGTCCAGCCACAGGTGGCCAATGACATCACGGCTGCTGCCGCGCACGTTTCCATCCTTGTCCGCCCTGCCCTGCAACAACTGCAACAACCTTTCTCTGTCGGCATCATCCGGGGCCTGGTCGCGCCACAACCAGCTGGCATAACGCTCAAGGATATATTCAGGCTGGTGATCACGCGTTCTGGTCCGCTCTTCAAACTGCAACTGGGGGAAATATCCCCAGCCGTACAGAATATTGAATGTCAGGTAGAGATCATTGGCGTAACGCTGGCCGGGGTTTCTCTTTTCCAGACCCAGGGCGTCCTGCAAAGTGGCCAGTAACTGATCCTCACGGTGGCTGTGCGAAGCAATATAAAGCCCCCGATGCGTGGCATCCAGCGCTTTCTTCAACATGACGGTACTGGAAAGCGCCGGACTCATGTTGACAAAGACAAGGTCGAATGCGTGGTGCCAATCTCGCCCGGACAAGTCAATGTGTTCCCATGACGCGTGCACCAGTTGATCCGGTCGCCAGTCCAACCCGGTTCGATCAAGCCGCTCGCGAGTGTATTGACACATCTTTCCGGAGATTTCCACGCCGCTGACGCGGGCGCCAGCCCGCAGAAATTTTTCCAGGTGCCGCCCTGCCCCACAACTGATTTCCAGTACCCGGGCGCCATTCAGCTCAAGGTGACGGGCAACCGTTTGCCAGGCGACATCGTCATCACTGACGGTAAACGTGCTGACCTCATCCGCCCGTCTGTCCCAACGCGCCTCGGTGGCGGTCAGGTCTACCTGTTGCTGGTCAAAAAGCCGGGAGAAATATGAAAAATCAATCATGAAACGTGTCCTTGAAAATAAGTGCGGTCGTGCGTGGGCAAGCCCTAGCCACAATCCGTGAAACGGGGCAGGCGGCCTGTACAATGATAAGCGCATAAGGTAAAAGAAGAATTTTGGACCCGGAACGGACACCCATGCCACAACCCGATTATTACCACACCCTGGGCGTCTCCAGAACGGCAACAGCCGAAGAGATCAAAAAGGCCTTCCGACGCCTGGCCAGAAAATACCACCCTGACGTCAGCAAGGAAGCAGACGCCGTCAGTCGCATGGCAGAAATCAACGAAGCCAACGAGGTCTTGTCCGACCCGGAAAAACGCGCGGCGTACGACGCAGTCGGGCACCAGGCCTGGTCTCAGGGAGCGCGCAGTGCAGATGACGTTCGGGGTGCTTACGGCAGCGGGCCGGGCTATTCCTCAACTTACGGCCCCGGCAGCGGCTTTACACAAGACGGGGCTGATTCACAAGGCTACAGCGACTTCTTCGAAGAACTGTTCGGGCAGGCTGCCCGGGCCCGCGCACAGTCCGGTCAATCGGGTACGCAGCGTTCGCAATGGCCTGGTGAAGACCAGCACGCCGACATCACGCTCAATCTTGAAGAAGCCTATCGCGGCAGCGAACGAACACTGCGCTTGCAAGGATTCGAAGTAGACGCGCAGGGGCAGTTTGTCCCGCGGACCCGTACACTCAGCGTCAAGATACCCGCAGGCGTCGCCCAGGGCCAGCTCATCCGCCTCAGTGGCCAGGGCGGCCCTGGCTTGGGCGGCGGCCCGGCTGGTGATCTGTTCCTGCGTATTCATATTGAACCCCAGACGCCAGGCCAGCAGGTTGACGGGCGTGATGTCATACTCAAGGTTTTTGTTGCGCCCTGGGAGGCCGCGCTGGGCAGCAACATTCAGGTCCGTACCCCGGCCGGGGAGCTCAGTGTCGGCGTTCCTGCCGGATCCGTATCCGGCCGTCGGCTTCGTTTGCGGGGCAAGGGTATTCCTGGCAAACAGCCGGGCGACCTGTATCTTGAACTGGATATTGCCATGCCCGGCGCCGTGACAGACGATCAGAAAAAAGCCTGGCAGACGCTGGCTGCAGCGTATCCAGGATTTGAAGCCCGCACCAAGGCTTGACGAAAAGGTTCAGAGGCTCACCATGAATCACCAACATATTGAAATCTTGCTTGATGAACTGGGATGGGGTCCGGACGAATGGATACCCACCGACGACGTGGCCCGAGTCTGCAATCTGAGCCATCAGTGGCTGCTGACCCGCATCGAAGAAAACGTGCTGCAGGCAGAACGCCGCCAAGGGAGGTATTTCCTGAGTTGTGCGTCGGTCTGGCGTGTGCAGCAGATTCGCCAGCTTGAACACCAGTTTGATGCTGACCCGCACCTGGCCGGGCTGGTCACCGACCTGATGGAAGAAGTCAGGAGCCTGCGCCGGCAGCTGCGGCTCAAGGAATAACGCTGCACTCTACCGTTTCACCTGCTGCGATCGGTGCCCTGGCATGCTCCGCTCTGAGCCGCAGTAGCTGCAACTTCAATTCGTCATTACTGACAAAGTCTCCTGCGGACACCAGCACCACCATCGGCTTTCCGTGCTTGCTGATCTGAATAAGATAACCCCGCCCATGAAGGGCGGGGTTTGCTGCGCTTCTGATCAATTCAGATCAGTTTATATACCCTGCGTTGGACTCTTCGATTTCTTCCGAGAGGCGATCAACCTCGGCCCAAAGGTCATCAACTTTCTCTTCGTCAATGCCGAAGTCATCGACAATCCATGACTTCCAGGCCGGGCGTGCGACGTCTGCCATTTTTTCGCGCTCATCGGCTGGCAGAATGTAGCATTCCTTGAATTCTTCACAGGATACTTCCCACCCGACGATTGCCTGCAGGGCAGCAATGCCATGCGAAATTCCAACCGCCTCGCGTGCTGCCTGGGTGATGGTCTTCTGAATGTCTTCAGGTAAGCTTGTGAGCCATTTGTCACTGACCAGCCAGGTTTGGGTGTTGTAGATGTGTCGGCTGAGCGTGGTGTAGTCGTTGACTTCCCAAAGCTTGAAAAACTTGCTGACGCCCGGAGCGTTGAACTGACCGTCGGCCAGGCCCGTACCCAGTGCGGTGACGACTTCACCCCAGGGCAGCGGGGTGGCTGATGCGCCAAGTGAGCGCATGACGGCCACGTGCGCGGGGTTTTCTTCAACGCGGATCTTGAGGCCTTTGATGTCTTCGGCCGTGTGAATGGGCTTGTTGGAGGTGAACGCCACGAAGCCGCCGCCATCATCGAATGTGCCCAGGTAACGAAGGCCTGATGATTCGATGGTGCCTTTCATGAAATCCCTGAACCATGGGCCGTCAAAGAAAGCGTGAGCAACCTGAAAGTTCGGGAACAGGAAAGGCGAGGTAACGATTTGGTAGTCATCATAAAATGATGACATGGCGCCAGATGAAATGATGGTGGCCTGCAGCAGTTTTCCGCCTTGCGCCTGTTTGCCGGTTTCAACCTCCGTGCCAAGCTGTTGGTTGCCGTAGATTTCAACTTCGACTGCACCATCGGTCTCGGCCTCGACAATGGACTTGAAATGCAGCAACGCTGGATGCACTTCGTTTTCCATGTCTTCGGGCCAGATGTGGGCAATCGCCATTTTGTGTTCTGCAGCCATGGACGGCGCTGCGCCTGCAGCCACCAGCCCGAGGGCTAACGTCAGTGCGCTCACGGAACCAAGCACTTTTTTGCAGAAGCCAGTCGTTTTTTTACTTACCATCTCACTCCCCCTCATTTATTCACAAGATTTAAAAAAACCAGAGATACCTGACAATAAATATTGATTATGTTTGCGGTAGATCCTGTTGCCATCCTCCAAAATGCAACCGAAAGATGGATAGAATTTCAACAATATGCTGAAGCGCCCCCATTGTCAATAACACCATTTATAGGGGTTTACGATGTCGGTGTTTACGATGAAACAAGCGTTCAGCAAGGATTGCGAAAGACTCGGAAAGGTCCATGCGCACCGTATTAATTCATGAGCAAATTGGGTATCCACAGGACAAATTGCGGCCATAGCGAAACGATGACAATCACCACAAAGTGCGTCACGAAGAATGGCAGTGATGCCATGATGGCACGCTCGTAGGATACGCCGGCAATTTGCGTGGCGGTCATTAGCGTCATGCCCACAGGCGGCGTAATGTTGGCAACGTTAAGCGTCAGAATCATGACGATTGCGAAATGCAATGGGTCAAAACCAAGCTGCATCATGGCCGGAACCAGGACGGGGCCAACCACCACCAGGGCAGGCAACACATCCAGAA
>DATGUI010000107.1:0-3410 GCA_035301405.1 Burkholderiaceae bacterium | reverse complement strand
ATATGACGTCATCGTTCAGGTGGACAAGCATGCGCGCCGCACGCCGGCAGACATCAGTGACATCTACCTGCGCGCCAAGGATGGCTCCATGGTGCAGATGTCCAACTTCCTGACCGTGGAAGAGAGCGTGTCACCCCAGTCGCTCAACCACTTCAACCGCTTGCGGGCCGTCAAGGTGGAGGCTTCCGTGGCACCCGGCTACGGCCTGGGCGAAGTGCTGGATCACATGCATGAAGTCGCACTTGAAACGCTTCCCCCTACCGTGCAGACCGATCTCGACGGGCAATCACGCGAATTCCGCGACTCGTCGGGCAGCATTTATCTGGTCTTCCTGATGGCGCTGGCATTTATTTATCTTGTGCTGGCCGCGCAGTTCGAGAGCTGGCGTCATCCGCTGATCATCATGTTGTCGGTTCCGCTCTCCATGACCGGGGCGCTGCTGGCGCTGTGGCTGTCGGGTGGCACCTTGTCCATTTACAGTCAGATCGGCCTGATCACACTCATCGGCCTGATCACCAAGCATGGTATTCTCATTGTCGAGTTTTCCAATCAATTGCGTGAACAGGGCCATGAGCTTCTCGAAGCCGTAACCGAAGCCAGCGTCATGCGCTTGCGCCCCATCATGATGACCACCGGTGCCATGGTTCTGGGCGTGGTTCCCCTGGCCTATGCAACGGGCGCGGGAGCAGAATCCCGGCAACAGATTGGCTGGGTGCTGGTGGGGGGCCTCAGCCTGGGGACCATACTGACATTGTTTGTCGTTCCCGTTGCGTATACGCTCATTGCAGGCCGGATGCGGCAACGCGCGGCGGCATCGGCGGCGCCCGATCATTCCGCCACAAAGTAACAGAGGTCAGATATGCGACAAGTTGTCCTTGATACCGAGACCACGGGGCTGGACCCCAGGCAAGGCCACCGGCTCGTTGAGGTGGCTGGTGTGGAAATCATCAACCGGCAACTGACGGGCCGGCACCTGCATGTTTATGTGAATCCCCAAAGGGACAGCGACCCCGAGGCACTGAACATACACGGGCTGACCACAGATTTTCTGTCCGGGCATCCGCTGTTCGAGGCCGTTGCCCCCAGTCTGATCGAATTCGTGCAGGGTGCAGAAGTCATTATCCACAACGCACCGTTTGACACGGCCTTTCTGGACGCCGAACTGCAGCAGGCCGGTCTGTCGCCCTTTCATACTTATTGTGGCCAGATCACCGATTCCCTGCTTTATGCACGTGAACACCATCCGGGCAAGCGCAATTCACTGGATGCCTTGTGCGAACGATACGGTATCTCCAACGCGCATCGGGTGCTGCACGGCGCTTTGCTGGATTCCGAACTGCTGGCAGATGTCTGGTTGGCCATGACCCGAGGTCAAAATGCCCTGGTCATGGACTTTGGTCACCAGACGCCAGAGCAGGCAGCGGTTGGCGCCGTTAGCGGTGCTGACCTGGCGGCGTTGCCGGTCATTCGCGCGGCAGCGGACGAGCTGGCCGCACACCAGGCCTATCTTCAGGAGATGGAAGAAGCCTCGGGTCAGCCTTCCGTATGGCGCCAGGGCGAGGCGTTTTCCGCCCAGATTGACTGACGTCCTGTCTCGCGGCCCGTTGCTGCCATTTATGATTTTGATGTCCTCAAACTCAACCTGTCCTATGGCGAAGATCGCAACGGCAAGCTGAAGAGTCCGGGCAAATCAGTGTCGGCACAGACGCAAAATACCTATGCCGCACAGGGCATCGAGTCAGTCAAAACCCTTGCGTCGGGCCAGCAGCATGCGTTCAAGCTGCCCAATGTAATTGCGTACCATGATTTCATGCGATGGAGACAGCCCGTGAAACTGGCAGGCCAGGATGCGCGTGGCAGCACCGCCCGGTACGGACGTGGTACCCACGCGCTGAACCGTTAATGTAAAAGTGATGGTGCCGATATCAGGAAGCTCGAGCGTGCATGCTTCAAGGCGGCTGCCCACCCCGGCATCGACCAGCGTCTCGGGATCAAAGAGCGCCAGGCCGCCGGCGCTGATGTCCTTGACCCTGAGCGTTTCCGTGGTTTTTTCACTGGCAGGGACTTGGCACCACAGTGGAGCGCTGACCGGGATATCAACCCGGAAATGATCGCGCCGCTGAATTCGGCGCAGCGCATGTGGAAACGGGAACTGCAGGGCCTGCCTGCCATCGTGCATAATCGTCTGGGCCGGGGCCATGGTATCAAATTGCAGCCGGACGCCGTCAATGACGGTACTGAACTGGACCTCGCCCGTAGCGAGCAGGCGCCGGTTGAAGGCATCGTCGGCCGAGGCATCCACCACCAGATGGCTGCTGCGGCCATCGACCTCCAGCAGAGTGGTGATCAGTGCCTGGGGGCGGCTCTTGAGGCGCATATGCAAAAGTGTGCCCTGGTTGACGACGGCGCGCAGGTTGGCCAGCACTCCCCGGGGGGACTCGACGAGAAAGGGATCAGGATGATCAGCAGCCATGACGGTGGTATGTGCAGAAAAATACCCGGCTAGTTTACCGCGCTTGCAGACAATTCAGGGCAGTGCGCGCGGCGGCCAGGTCCCACGCTGCGCAGCCCACTGTTTTGTAGACGATGGGCCGATCAAAGTCAACGCCATGGCGCACGGCATCAACAATGCCGCGCACGCGCGTCCAGTCAATGCTGGCTTGCAGTAGGTCGCCCGCTTCTGTCCTGGCCCCCACCATGTCATCCACATAGAGCTGGCTGCCATCCAGAGTCTGGGCGCTGATCTCGGCCATGTCGGGCCGAAAGGCACCTACGGCGACAATCAGGCGTCCGGTCGTAGCTGTCTGTTCGTAGAAAGCCGTACTGCTTGTCGTGACCGTGATGACCACATCGGCATCCTCGGGGATGCGGGCGGCCGCCGCAAGCTTCACGCCAATGTCCTTGTTTTTCTCGACAAAGTGGTCGGCCCGGGACAGGTTGCGGCCCGTAATGGTGACGCGTGCATCCGGGTAGAGCCGGGCCACCGCCTGTGTATGACTGAGTGCCTGGGTGCCGTAACCCACGATGGCGACGTGTCGGGGTGGGCGCGGCAGCAGCATATCAAGCCCGAGCATGGAGACAGCGGCCGTACGCCGGGCCGTGATCGTCTGGCCATGCAAGATGCAGCGCTCTGCCCCGGTGATGCCGTCATAGACAGCCACCACACCGTGAATGGTGGGCAGGTTGCGGGCGGGGTTGTCGCGCATGACATTAACCAGTTTGTGGATACCGATGTCGGGCGCCGTGGCTGGCATGGAAAGCATGGTTCCGCCACCGGGGAACTCCACCATTTGCCGTTCGGGCGCCTGGATACGTCCTTCCTCAAGATCCATACAGGCCTGTTTCAGATCGCTGATCATGTCGGCGTAGTCAAGCAGATTGCTGGTGGCGTCGGCATCAAGCACATGCAG
>DATGUI010000106.1:0-9406 GCA_035301405.1 Burkholderiaceae bacterium | reverse complement strand
CAGCGCAGTTCTGGGATGGGCGGGCAGAAGACCTCAAGGAACAGGCCAAGGGCCCCATCCAGGCCAGCGTCGAAATGAACGCCACCCCTGATTACGTCGAGGAAACCCTCAACAGCATCCCGGCCTATGTAGAAAAGTTCGAGCAGGCTTTCCCCGATCAGAAGCCCGCTGTCAGCTTTGACAACATGGCTGCAGCCATTGAAGCTTTTGAAACCACCCTCGTCACGCCCAATTCCCGGTTCGACCAGTTCCTGGAAGGCGAAGACTCCATGGACGACCAGGAAATCAACGGGCTGGCGCTGTTCATCAACAAAGGTTGTGTGGCCTGCCACTCCGGCATCAACGTGGGCGGCCAGGGGTACTTCCCGTTTGGCGTCTTCAAGAAGCCTGGTGCTGACATCCTCCCTGAAGGCGACAAGGGCCGCTTCACCGTTACCAACACGGCCGAAGACGAATACGTGTTCCGTGCCAGCTCGCTGCGCAACATTGCACTGACCGCACCCTACTTCCACACGGGCGAAGTCTGGGATCTGGAAGAAGCCGTCTCCATCATGGGCAGCAGCCAGCTGGGTGCCGAGCTCAACGAAGACGAGGTCAACGACATCACGGCATTCCTGCACACACTCACGGGCGATCAGCCGCAGGTGGTCTACCCCATCCTGCCTCGCAGCACGACCGATACCCCCCTCCCGGGCCAGTAATCCATCAAGGTACATGACTGGTTTCAAAAGGGGTGGCAACACCCCTTTTTTCTGCCTGCTATTATCGTTGGCATGCATGCATCCACTCCATCCAGGAATAAACGCCGGGGCCTGATCGGACCACAGGCAGATCCTGACTTTCAGACCATTTCCTCCCCCTCCATACGTACGCGAGTCGGGCTGGCACACCTGGTGTTTCACATCCAGCGTGGCATGCAAAGATACGTGGGGCGGCCCATCAGTGCCCTGTTGCTGACTCTCTGGATGCGCAACTGGCCCGGGGCCGGATGGGTAGAAAAAATCGGATTGCCACGACAGCATCTGGATGTCCTGCTGGGTGCTGATGTACTGGTTCGCTGGCTGGATCCGCGCAGCGTCATCCAGTTTGCCATGCATCCGCCCGGAACCCGACGCAAGCCTCCTTCGTGGGCATTTTTGCACGATGGCGACTGGGATCTTTGCCGGGTTGACTTGCGTGACGACTACGCACTCAAGTTTGTCCGGGATCTGTCTACCCATCGCCATGCGCTGCACAAGACAGAACGATACCGTGAGCTCATGCAACGCATTCAGGAAGGCAGGCCGTTCCGGTCCCATCAGGAGGGCTTTGTCCTGGATACCCGTGAACAGGTGCTGGGCTGGCTGACCATCTATCTGGGGTTTCTGGATCGCATGGCAGCGCAAGGCTACGACGAGCAGCGCGCCAAGGACTACCCCGGCATTGCCATCACACGCACTGGCACCATCGTCAAGGTCCGCCGAGGTGCCCACCGCCTGGCCATGGCCCAATGGCTGGGATTACCCCGATTGCCCATGAAAATTCACTACGTTCACCGCCTCTGGTGGGAACAGGTGACTGCCGGAACACGTGGCGAAGCGGCGCTCACGCGTGTGCGACAGGCCCTGGAGCAGGCACAGCCAGAAGCCTTGCCGGGGCCGCTGACAACACAACCGCCGTTGGCCAACCCGGATGATGCCTGGCCTGACAGTCCTGACCAGGCCTGACAAAAACTGTCAGCAGAAAAGCAGCGGCATCCAGAAGTCAACCGCTCTCTGTTTGTTATTTACAACGATCGGCGCACACGATTTGGCGTCAGCTGGCCTCTAACCTATACTGCGGGGTGGATTCCTGCCCCAACGTTTTATTGGCGTAACCCGCCAGCAAGATTTTTATCATCAGCCTCGCAGGAGAGACCCGGCCAGCCCGGGCGCCGATGGAGCAACCGCCCCGGAAACTCTCAGGCAAAAGGATTGCGAAGCGCTGCCACAATCTGGAGAGCAGTACCCAACAGGTACTCACCGAAGGTGAACCACGTCCCGCAGGAAGGCGTGCAATCTCTCAGGTACCCTGACAGATGGGGCTTGTGCCGGCCTGGTTTCCGGCACGTGCATCTGTTTTCGACAAGGGTACGATATGACACACATTGCTGTCCTCGGAGCCGGTATCACCGGCGTCACCACCGCATATGCTCTGACGCTGCGCGGGTATGACGTCACCGTGCTCGAATACCATCGCTATGCAGCCATGGAAACATCTTTTGCCAATGGCGGTCAGCTCTCAGCCTGTAATGCCGAGGTCTGGAACAACACCTCTACCGTCGTCAAGGGCATGAAATGGATGATGCGCCGCGACGCCCCCCTGCTGATGAACCCTCGCCCATCCTGGCACAAGTACAGCTGGATGGCAGAGTTTGTTCGCAACATCCCCCACTACCGTGATAACACCATAGAAACCGCCCGGCTGGCGATTGCTGCCCGCGATCACATGTTTCGCATTGCCGAGACCGAACAAATCGAATTCAATCTGGAACGCCGCGGCATCTTGCACATCTTCCATAATGCTCAAGACTTCGACGACGCCAGAAAGGTCAATACGCTTCTGACTGAAGCCGGGCTTGAGCGCAATCCGGTCACACCTGAAGAAATCAAGTCCATTGAGCCCTCTCTCACCGGCGAATACTATGGCGGCTTTTACACCCCGTCAGACTCAACAGGCGATATCCATCGGTTTACCCGTGGCCTGACAGAAGCCTGCAAGAAACGCGGGGTACAGTTCCGGTTTGATGCTGACGTAACCGGCATTACCAGCCTGGGCGACGGAAGCGGGGTGCGCATCGACTGGCAGGACGCCAATGCCCCTGCCGGCCAGGCACCCGAAGGCCATTCCATGCAGGTTGACGGCATTATCATCTGTGCCGGAGTGGCCAGCCGCAAATTTGCCAGTTCGCTGGGGGATCGCGTCAATATCTATCCGGTCAAGGGCTATTCCATTACGGTTCACATGGACGACCCGGACACCTGGGACAAGGCACCTTATGTCAGCCTGCTGGATGAAGACGCCAAAATTGTCACGTCAAGGCTGGGAGACGATCGCTTGCGTGTTGCCGGTACGGCAGAATACAACGGCTACAACCTGGATATCCGGGCTGACCGCATCGACCCATTGATCAAATGGACGCGCCGGCACTTTGATGTGGATACCAATCGCGTCGTCTCGTGGGCCGGACTGCGCCCCATGATGCCCAACATGATGCCGCATGTTGGCCGCGGCAAGAAACCCGGTATTTTCTACAATACCGGCCATGGTCACCTGGGCTGGACATTGGCACCGATTACTGCAGAAACCATCTGCGCCACTCTGGAAGCCGACTTGCCAGTGCCCCAGTAAGGCTGCCCGTAATCAACGTTTGCGACTGCCATTTTCAGCTGGCGTCGTATCTGTCTGAAGGGGCATCCCTGCCATGGGCACGGATGCCCGTTGTGTCATGTGTAGATCAGCGTGGCGGGGCTGGCGGCAGGGGCACGCTTGTGCGCGCCTGCCCGCCAGAGTTGCAGCAGGCGCTGACCTGCTGCGGCACTTACTGCCTTGCCTTCAAGAAAATCATCAATTTCTTCGTAACTGACCCCGAAGGCTTCTTCGTCGGGACGCAAGGGGTTCAAGGACTCCAGGTCAGCGGTGGGTACCTTGTCCACCAGAGAGTCCGGTGCATCAAGCAGACGGGCCAGTGCGCGTACCCGTCGCTTGTTCAAGCCGCGCAGGGGCATGACATCGGCCGCCGCATCACCAAACTTGGTTGAATATCCCACGAGATCTTCGGCAGCGTGATCGGTTCCCACCACCAGACCGGCGCGTGCGCCCGCCACGGCATACAACGCCACCATGCGCTGACGCGCCTTGATATTGCCCAGCACGACGTCCCGTTCTGCGGCATCTGCAAGGCGGATCCCTTGTTGCGTCAGGCCCTGCATGAGCATGTCAGCCGCGGGCTTGATGTCGACAGTCAGCATCTGCTCGGGCTCAAGCAGATCCATGCATTCAATGGCGTCATCAGCATCCATCTGCTTGCCATAAGGCAGGCGGGCGGCGATAAGGCCTGCATTGACATGGCCGCGCTCGTGCAACATGGAAATGGCAGACCGTGCCAGCAGGCCAGCCACTAGCGAATCAATGCCACCGCTGATGCCCACAACGAAATGCCGCAAGCCTGATGCCTGCAGATAATCAGCCAGAAACTGGCTGCGATGGGCCAGCTCGCGATAGGCATCAAAGCCATCGGCCACACCCAGGGACTGAATGATTTCAGCCTGGATGGGGGCGACGGAAGAATGGGCCGCGTTGCCAGTGTCAGAAGTCATCCAGCACGGCTCCGGTGCTTGCGGTGGAAGCGTTGAACGCAAACTTGGCCTGAACGCCCCGGGTGTAGCGTGGATCAGGAGCACGCCACTGGGCCTTGCGGGCGGCCAGTTCTTCTTCGGAAACGTGCAGCTCCAACTGCAGCTTGTGGGCATCAATCGTGATGGTGTCGTCTTCTTGCACCAGCGCAATGTTGCCGCCCACGGCCGCTTCGGGCGCTACATGGCCCACCACCATGCCCCAGGTACCACCTGAGAATCGGCCATCGGTAATCAGGCCAACGGAATCGCCCAGGCCAGCTCCAATGAGCGCACCCGTAGGTGCGAGCATTTCGGGCATGCCCGGGCCGCCCTTGGGACCCAGATAGCGCAATACCATGACATCACCCGCCTTGATGCGGCCATCCAGAATGGCCTTGAGGGCAGACTGTTCGTCATCAAACACCCTGGCGGGGCCCGTAATGGCCGGATTTTTCAGGCCCGTTATCTTGGCCACGGCGCCTTCGGGCGACAGATTGCCTTTCAGGATGGCGAGGTGACCTTCGTCGTAGAGGGCCTTGTCCAGCGGCAGGATGATGTCCTGATCAGCCGGCGGCTGGGAGGGCACATCGGCCAGCAGTTCGGCAATGGTCTGCCCGGTAATGGTGATGCACTCCCCATGAAGCAGGCCGGCGTCAAGCAGCAGCTTCATGACCTGGGGAATGCCCCCCACCTTGTGAAGGTCTACGGCAAGGTAGTCGCCGCTGGGCTTGAGGTTGCAAATAACCGGTACCCGCTTGCGCACCCGCTCGAAGTCGTCAATGGACCACTCGACCCCGGCAGCATGGGCGATGGCCAGCATGTGCAGCACGGCGTTGGTGGAGCCGCCTGTGGCCATGATGACAGCCACCGCGTTTTCAATGGATTTTTTCGTCACGATGTCACGCGGCTTGATGTCTTGCTCGATGGCCTTCAGCAAGACCTGGGCCGATTCGCGTGCCGATTCGGTCTTTTCGTCGTGCTCGTTGGCCATGGTAGATGAATAAGGCAGGCTGAGCCCCAGCGCCTCGAAGGCGGAGCTCATGGTATTGGCGGTATACATGCCCCCGCACGATCCACAGCCCGGAATGGCGTGGGTTTCGATTTCATGGAGGTCTTCCTGGCTGAGCCGGCCTGCGGCGTGTTCACCAACGGCCTCGAACACGCTGACGATGTTCAGGTCCTTGTCCTTGTAGCGGCCAGGCAAAATGGTGCCGCCGTAAACATAAATGGCCGGGACATTGGCCCTGAGCATGCCCATCATGCCGCCGGGCATGTTCTTGTCACAGCCTCCGATCACCAGGACGCCATCCATCCACTGCCCCTGGACGCAGGTTTCAACGCAATCGGCAATGACTTCACGCGAGACCAGCGAGTATTTCATGCCCTCGGTGCCCATGGCCATGCCGTCAGAAATGGTGGGCGTACCGAATACCTGGGGGTTTCCGCCGTGGGTACTGATAGCCTCAATGGCAGCGTCGGCCAGCTTCTGGAGGCCGGCGTTGCAGGGCGTGATGGTGCTGTAGCCATTGGCCACGCCAACCATGGGATTGTTGAAGGATTCTTCTGTATAACCCAACGCGTAATACATGGAACGGTTGGGTGCGCGTTCGGGCCCCTGGGTGATATTGGCCGAGCGCAAGCGTCTCTTGGTTGTCATGACAGTCCTTTATAAAACTCCACGGAGGCAGCCCGCGGTAATCTTTCCTTCATGCATTTTAACGGAACTTGCCGCCCTGGCAGGCAACCACACCTGCCAGGACGCGCCGATCCGATCAGACCATGCTTTCACCCTTGCGACGCGCCCGGCGGATATCCCGTACGAGCGACACGACAAGCAATGCCAGGACACCGGCAGAAATCACCGGCCAGATCAGAATATAAAAAGTCAGTAAAAACTTCATGGCTGGAATCCTTGTATTGAGTTTGACATTCAGACGTTAGCCGGTTGCAGGGTGCGTTCCGGCGCGCTGCCCGATTGCAGGGTGGCGTCCTCATCATGGAAGGAGGTGACGCGTTCTGCCAGCACGTCAAAATCGAAACGCTCCTGGCTGCGCAGGCTCATGGCCACGCAAAGGATGGCACTGACGCCATAAGCAGTAAGCGACGCCAGCAATACGGTGTAATCACGCAATGCACCCAGCGCATAGGGAGCCATGACAATCATGGTGAGCGCGGCCATGAAAATCGCAAAGCGGCGATTGAAGAAGCCGAAGGACATCAATCCAATGACCACACCCGCCCCGACCACAGCGGCCAGCTCAAAGAAAATGCCCACCGGGCCCGATAACTCCACCAGCTCAAAGCGTGCCGCCGCAAACAGAAGCACGGCAACGACCACAGAGGTGGTAAAGGCACGGTTGGTGACGCGATCCCAGTAAAAGCTGACGATGACCGGGAATACGATGGCTCCCCACAGGGCACCGACAAAGACCAGCATGACGAGTATGTCCAGCTTCAGGCTGGCAAAGATCACACCGATCATGGTGGCGACCACCATGGTCAGTCGTCCCCACCACAGCATGCGACGCGGATCGGGCCGACCCTTGGCTATATTCCGGCCATAGATGTCAGTCATCATGATGGCTGACAAGGCAGACAAGTCTGAATCCGCCGTCGATGACAGCGAGCCGATAACGAGGATGAAGAACAGGGCCACACCCGCAGCAGGCAAGTAGGTTGAGGCCATTTGGGGAATGATGTTGTTCATGTCGCCATCAGCAGGGACCAGGCCAGTAAAGAGTGCCAGCAGACCCAGCATTCCAAGGCCGATCACCACCGCACCATAGCCAATGGTGGCTGTCAGGAAGGTGGGCTTGATCAGGTCCTCACGCACGGCAAACAGGCGCTGAGCAATGGTCTGGTTGCCGATGGCATAGGCCAGCACGGCAATGAAGTAAGGCGCACCCTGCTCCAGTATGGCCGTAGCGGAAAAGAAGTTCGCCTGTTCCACATCCAGGCGCCACATATTTTCCATCAGCATTTCGGTACCGCCAGCGTTGATGAAAATGATGGGAATGATGATGACCGCTGAACCAATCATGGCAACCAACTGAGCGGAGTCGGTCAGTACTGACGCGCGGAATCCTGACCAGAGGGTATAGGCCAGTACGCCCACACCAGCGATCAACACGCCCTGGATGAAGCTCAATGGGCTCAGTACAGCCACCAGCGCCCCGGCTGCGGTGAAGTTCACCATCAGGCTGATACAGCTTCCCACCAGGTTGGAGACGGCCATGATGAGCTGGCTGGAGCTGCCATGACGCGCCTTGATGATTTCGGCAAGCGTATGGGCTTCAGGTGCCAGTTGGCGAAAACGCCGCCCAAAGGGATAGATGAAGAGAATCATCAGGGCGCCCCACAGCCCATAATGAATGGGCCCGGACAATCCGTAGCGGTATCCGGAGGTGGCACTGGCATAAAAAGAGGCGGCCCATATCCAGGTGGCAATCATGCTGGCCGCCGAGAGGCCGAAACCCACCGCACTGTGCGACACCATGTAGCCGTCGACGTTCTCATTTCGGCGACCAATGGCCAGCGTCATCAGAAACGTCAGGCCATAAAAGCCGAACAATAGCAATAAGGTGGTTCCGGTAGAGAGCTGGTAAAACACTCCTTCTTCCATGTGTTGGGTTTCCTTTCTGTAGTACTGCGTGTCATTGAATGACAATGTCGCCAGCGTCATGCCAAACCCCTCCCATCCATGCGCGCGCTGGCGGTGTGATCGCCAACAGGCATGCACGACCCCTTGGGGCGCTGCAGATCAGGTCAGTGGGCGGGTGACGCTAGGCCGGACTGCGCCAGGGCAGTCGGGTTGGCGGTACAACAGTCAGAGAAAAATTCTGCCACACGCAACCGGCAACTTCCTGATCTGTCTGTTGTACAGACGCTGACGCACCTGTTGCGTTTTCACAACAGGACGGAGTGAATTGTAATGAAACCATTTCGATAAGTCTAATTTCAGTAGAAACGATCTCACTACAAAGTTCTGAAGCCTGTCTTTTTCACGGCGAAAAGACGAAAAAAAGCGCGGAAATTCCGCGCCTTGAATATGTTGGGTACCGGCCTTGCGGCCAGCCAAAGGAAAAGGGGAAGTCAGCGCTTCCTGAGGTGACTGAGCCGGCGGGCCGCTGCTGCCTGGGCAGCCAGCATTTCGAGCTCGGCCTCGACCACCGCGATGTCGTCCTTGGTCTTGGCCTGCTTGAGCGCCTCTTCGGCCCGGGCACGGGCTTCCAATGCACGCTCTTCGTCGAGATCTTCAGCACGGATGGCGGTGTCGGACAATACCGTGATCTGGTCAGGCTGGACCTCGAGGATACCGCCTGCCACAAAGATATTGGATTCGACACCGTCAGGGGAAACGATTTTGACTGTTCCGGGGCGAATACGTGAGATCAGTGGCGTGTGCCCGGGCAATATGCCCAGTTCACCTACCTCGCCAGGCAAGGCCACAAACTTGGCCTCGCCTTCGAACAAGGCGTCTTCAGCACTGACCACATCAACTTTCAACGTGCTCATTTTTGTCCTTTAAAGGTTTTTCGCCTTCTCGAACGCTTCGTCGATGGAACCCACCATGTAGAAGGCCTGTTCGGGCAGCTCATCGCATTCGCCGTCGACAATCATGCGGAAGCCGCGCAGGGTTTCGGCCAGCGGCACGAACTTGCCGGGCGAACCCGTAAACACTTCGGCCACATGGAAGGGCTGGGAAAGGAAACGCTGGATCTTGCGTGCGCGCGCGACGGCCTGCTTGTCTTCGGGGGACAGTTCGTCCATGCCCAGGATGGCGATGATGTCGCGCAGCTCCTGGTAGCGTTGGAGCGTCTGCTGAACGCCGCGAGCCACCTGGTAGTGCTCTTCGCCAACAACTTGCGGGTCCAGCTGGCGGCTGGTGGAGTCCAGCGGGTCAACGGCGGGATAAATACCCAGTGCGGCAATGTCACGCGACAAGACCACGGTAGAGTCCAAGTGCTGGAAAGTGGTGGCAGGCGACGGGTCGGTCAGGTCATCCGCAGGGACGTAAACGGCCTGGATGGACGTAATCGAACCCGTGCTTG
>DATGUI010000105.1:0-3359 GCA_035301405.1 Burkholderiaceae bacterium | reverse complement strand
TGGAGACCATCATCCGGCGGGACAGGTCGCTCATCTTTACGCCTTCGGACGCCTGTGCCAGTTGTGCCATCAGGTCAAATCGCGGCAGTGTGGTATCGAATTCGATGCGCAGCCGGCGACGGAGTTCGTTCTCGATAAGGGTGCAGCAACTCGCCATGCGAAGCCAGAGGTGGAGTGGGGCGGAGTCTTCCGGGCGGAGGCGACTTTCCAGGTCGGGCTCGTGATCAGCGTCAACCGGCGAGGCAGCAGGGCGTGTCATGACAAGTCTCCAACGTGCTGGCCAGCAGCCGAGCACATTTCTAATAGATAGAGTCAGCTTTCGCCCATATTAAGAGTTAAAATTTTATATTGCCTTTAATTAAATCAATCTTTTGGCAAAAATCCGGCTTGTTTTTGGATAAAAACCGGATTTTTCATGCCAATGATGGTATTTGTGCCGAACGATGATGTCAGTCTGTCTTGGTCAGCGAACTGAATACGGTCTCGGCCGCGGCAAGGGTGGCGTCAATGACGGCGTTGTCGTGTGCTGCCGAGACAAAGCCCGCCTCAAAGGCTGACGGAGCAAGATGAACACCCTGTTCGAGCATGCCATGAAAGAAGCGGTTGAACAGCTTGGTGTCAGAGGCCGAGACGTCAGCGAAGGAAGACGGGACGCTGTCACGGAAATAAATGCCAAACATGCCGCCCAGCGCATCTGCCGACAGAATGATGCCAGCTGCCTGCGCGCGGTCCTGAAGACCGCTTGCCAGGCGTGCAGCGGCTGCAGCCAGATTATTGTAGAAACCCGGCTGACTGATGAGCTCCAGCGTGGCCAGACCGGCGGCGACCGCAACGGGGTTGCCAGACAGCGTACCGGCCTGATACACCCCACCCAGCGGAGCAATATGGGCCATGACATCGGCGCGGCCACCAAAGGCACCCACGGGCATCCCTCCACCAATGACCTTGGCAAGCGTGGTGAGATCGGGTTGCACGCCGGTCAGGCCCTGCATGCCTTGCAGCCCTACCCGGAAGCCCGTCATGACTTCGTCAAAGATCAGCAGCGCGCCGTGATCCGTGCAGAGTTCGCGCAGGCCCTCCAGAAAGCCGGGCACTGGCCGAACGAGATTCATGTTGCCAGCGGCGGGTTCCAGAATGACGCAGGCAATGTCTTTTCCGTATTGTTCAAATGCCGCCTGAACCCCTGCAAGGTCATTGAAATCCAGCACCAGCGTATGCTGGATGAATTCTTCCGGTACACCGGCAGACGTTGGATTGCCAAACGTGAGCAGACCCGAGCCGGCCTTGACGAGCAAGCTGTCGGCATGGCCGTGGTAGCAGCCTTCAAACTTGATGATTTTTGGACGACCGGTGGCCCCGCGCGCCAGGCGGATGGCGCTCATGGTGGCCTCGGTTCCGGAACTGACCAGGCGCACCTGCTCCATGGCCGGCATCAGTGTGGTGATGCGTTCGGCAAGTTCGATTTCGCCTTCAGAGGGGGTGCCAAAAGACAGGCCACGGCTGGCGGCGTCCTGGACGGCCTGGACGACGTCAGGGTGGGCATGACCCAGGATGGCCGGACCCCACGAGCCGATGTAATCAATGTATTGGGTGTTGTCGGCATCCCAGATATGGGCGCCCAATGCCCGTTGAACGAATACCGGCGTGCCTCCGACCGATCGGAAGGCACGGACGGGGGAGTTGACTCCACCGGGTATGGTTTGGCATGCGCGTTCAAAAAGTTCAGTGTTACGGCTCATGTTGGGCTCATTCAGAAAGAAAGGAAAGTGATGCGGAATTCAGTGGCGAAAAGTTATTGTGCAACAAACAATTGCTGGCAGTCGTGGGCACGGGCCTGAATGTTTTCTGCGTCGAACAGGCCGCTGATGAGGGCGGCGCTGTCAGCACCGGCATTGACGACAGCAGCCAGATTGTCGGCATTGATGCCGCCGATAGCAACGACTGCGGCGCGCTGGCCATGCGGGGCATACTCGACGGCAAGCGACTTCGCCTGGGTGAGCAAGTCAAGATCGGCGCGAACCGCATCCGGTTTGACGGTCGAAGGATAGATGGAGCCGAACGCAATGTAATCGGCCCCAGCCGTCAGCATGCTGCGTGCGCGCGGCAGATCGTTGTAGCACGAGACGCCAATGATCTTGTCGGTTCCCAGTGCCTGTCGGGCTGCCTGGACGGTGCCGTCGTCAATGCCCAGATGTACGCCGTCAGCGTCGACCATGCTGGCCAGCCGCCAGTCGTCGTTGATGATGCCAATGATGTTGAGCTCGCGACAGCGCTGCATGACACGGCGTGCCTGCGCCAGGCGGTTATCGTCGGCGATGGCTTTCCGGCGCCATTGCAGGGCAACCATGCCTCCGGCGGCAGCCTGTGCGATGGCATCTAGGAGGCGGTCGGTATCCTCCCATTCGGGGGTGACGCCATAGAGGCCACGGGGAAAACGAAGGTTGGCAGACATGATGTACTCCGATGATCGAGAAATCACTCAAAGAAACCACTGCCCCACCCTAACCGAAACAGTGGTATAAAGCGAACCAGCCGTCTGGTCAACCAGTAGCCCCGGTTAACGAAAGGCTATTGAGGCGGTCAGGAGCAAAACTGCTGAATAATGACAGGGTAGCGTCTGTCTATGACTGGTTTTGCGAGGCTACTGCGGTTGGTTTTTTCCATACCGCCCCCATTTTATGTCAGGAAAAGCCTGGGCAGTAGCCTGCTCCGGGCGGTGGTTCCCTCATTTTAATGTTCGAGTAATCAGAAATGCGTACGTGGATGTGTTTGATTTGTGGCTGGATTTATGATGAAGAAGCCGGGCTGCCCGAAGAAGGCATAGAGCCGGGTACGCGTTGGGAAGATGTCCCCCCCAACTTTGCCTGTCCGGAGTGTGGCGCGCGCAAGGAAGATTTCGAGCTGATTGAAATCTGATGGATCACAGTTCCAGAGATGGCTACGGCGTACGCATGTCTGTGCTAAGGTAAGAATCATATGGCCAGCCAAACAGATTCCTTTCCAACAGATACCGGCATTGACCTGTCCGGTCAGTTTCTGCTTGCCATGCCCGGCATGGTGGGCGGGTCATTGGCCGACACGGTCATCTACATGTGCGAGCATAATCCCGATGGTGCACTGGGTCTGGTCATCAACCGTCCTACGGATCTTACTGTTGGTGACCTGCTCCAGCGCATCGAGCTGGATCTCGCTCTGGAAATCGGTCCGGTCAAGGATGCTCCCGTGTTTTTCGGCGGGCCCGTCCAGACCGACCGCGGCTTTGTCCTGCATCGCCCGGCGGAAGGCCGCTACTCATCCAGCATTGCTGTCGGGGATTTGCGCCTGACCACTTCGCGCGATGTTCTGGAAGACGTCTCGCA
>DATGUI010000104.1:0-4770 GCA_035301405.1 Burkholderiaceae bacterium | reverse complement strand
CGTCGGCCTGGATGCCAGCGTGCTCAACCGCTATCCCCATCAGTTTTCGGGCGGCCAAAGACAGCGTATCTGTCTGGCGCGTGCCATTGTGATGGAGCCCGAAATCCTGATTGCCGATGAAGCCACCTCGGCCCTGGACGTGACCGTGCAGGGGCAGGTGCTGGAGCTGCTGGCCGACATCAAGCGCCGCACGCAAATTGCCATTCTGTTCATTACCCACGACTTGCGCGTGGCGGCACAGATATCCGACAAGATCATTGTCATGCAGCACGGTAAAATAGTTGAACAAGGCACGCCACAGGAAATCATTCTCAACCCCACGCAGGCCTATACGCGTGAACTTATACAGTCTGCGCCAGGCGCCAACTGGGATTTCAGAAACTTCCGGCCCCTGGATGCCGCCGTTGCCGGGCGGCTGGGTACCGGGCCGGCTGCAGAACCCGCCTGACTGGCCCGCACTCATTTATCCGCTATACAGGCAGTACAGACAAAGGCAGCACCCATGAATCAGACGTCCCGAGACATGATCACGAAGCTTGTTGGCTTCGATACCGTATCCCGACATTCCAATCTGGAACTCATTGACTACGTCACCGAGTATCTCTCCAGCTTTGGCGTAAAGAGCCACCTGGTTGAAAATGAAGAGGGCACCAAGGCCAACCTGTACGCCACCGTCGGCCCGCAAACCGAAGGCGGCGTGGTGCTGTCCGGGCATACCGATGTGGTTCCTGTCGATGGCCAGCCGTGGGATTCCGACCCCTTCGTCATCACCGAGAAAGACGGCCGCCTGTACGGTCGGGGCACCTGCGACATGAAGTCCTTCATTGCCATCGGGTTGGCAAAGGTACCAGACATGGTCGCAGCCGGGCTGAAACGCCCCATCCACTTTGCGCTCAGCTATGATGAAGAAATCGGCTGCCTGGGCGCCCCCGCCATGATCGACCGCCTCACGACAGAAATCGCCAAGCCCCAGGCCGTCATTGTGGGCGAACCCACCGACATGGCACCCATCATGGCGCACAAGGGGCTGATGGTCGCCACCACCACCGTCATGGGTCACGAGGCTCATTCCAGTCAGATGCAGCGCGGCGTCAGTGCCGTCATGACTGCCGGCCAGCTCATTGCCTACCTCAAGCAGATGATGGACGAAAGTCAGCGCAATGCGGATCCCAGTACCGGTTTTGTGCCACCGTATACCACCATTCATGTCGGCATGGTAGAAGGCGGCACGGCCGTCAACATCATCTCGCGCAAATGCTCGTTTACCTGGGACATGCGCGTGCTGCCCGGCGAAAGCGTGGACGATTACCTGCGCCGTTTTCAGGCTTATTGCGACGAGCTCGAATCCGACATGAAGCAGATCGCTGAAGGCGCCTCCATTCGCACCGTACTGTCGGCCAATGCACCCCCACTCAGCAGCAAGGGCGATCTGGCTGCCCAGGCCATCGCCAAAAAACTGACGGGCCACGAACACTGCGGCGTGGTCCCCTTTGGCACCGAAGCTGGCCAGTTTCAGGAGCGCGGCTTCTCCGTGGTGGTCTGCGGTCCGGGCTCCATCAATCAGGCGCATCAGCCCAACGAGTACATTGAAATTTCTCAGGTGGGCGTGTGCGAGACCTTCATGGATGACCTCATCACCGATCTGTCCACCTCCTGATCACATAACGTTTTTGTAGCAATGGCAAGAATTCTGAATCTTGGCGTCGGCCAGCTCGGCACGATCGCCCGTAACGACACGCGCAGCATGGTTGTGGCGCGCATGGTAGACCTGCTGCGGCAGGCACATGGCAAAGGGGTGGAGCTTGTCGTCTTCCCCGAACTGGCGCTGACCACGTTTTTCCCCCGGTGGCTGATTGAAGACGAAGAGGAACTGGATTTCTGGTACGAAACAGAAATGCCCAACGCCGCTACCCAGCCGCTTTTTGACGAAGCCCGCAAGCTGGGCGTGGGGTTTTATCTCGGCTATGCCGAGCTGGCATTTGAAGAAGGCAGAAAGCGCCGCTTCAATACCTCCATCATCGTGGACGGTCAGGGCGATATTGTGGGCAAATACCGCAAGATTCACCTGCCCGGCCACGATGAACCCCAACCCGGGCGCAAGACCCAGCATCTGGAAAAACGCTACTTTGAAGCCGGCAACTACGGCTTTCCGGTATGGGATGCCTTCAAGGGCCGGGTGGGCATGTGCCTGTGCAATGACCGCCGCTGGCCCGAAACCTATCGCGCCATGTCGCTGCAGGGGGCCGAACTCATTCTGCTGGGTTACAACACCCCCACCGACCACAGTGGCTACCACGACATTGACCGTCTCACCGAGTTTCACAACCACCTGGCCATGCAGGCCGGGGCGTATCAGAATAGCGTGTGGGTGGCTGGCGCCGCCCATGCCGGCGACGAAGAAGGCTCCGAGCTCATTGGTGGCAGCGCCATCATCGCACCCTCAGGAGAAATCGTGGTCACCGCCGATACCCGCGAAGACGAACTCATCTGGGCGCCTTGTGACCTGGACATGATTCGCGCCTACCGCGAGACCTACTTCGATTTCAAGCGTCACCGCGAGCCACGCTATTACAAGCTGATCTGCGACCGGAAAGGAGCGGGAGATCCGGTCGGACCTGACTACTACTAAGGATCCATGGATCGCCACTACCTCAATGTCCCGTATCGGGAAAAGGACGAAGCCAAGGGACTGGGAGCGCGGTTCGACTGGGACGTCAAGCGCTGGTACGTCACGCCGGGCACCGACCTTTCCCTGTTTACCCGCTGGCTGCCGCCTGACGAACAGCTAGCCGTTGCGTCGGGCACCCATGCCGGTGTCGATCAGACAGCGGTTCAGCCATCGTTGCATCAGAGTGGCGAGAACACGTCGGATGCCGTTGCCGCCGCAGAGCCGGCACAAGGCATTCCGCTTTCCATGCTGTTGCGCGGCGTGGGGGCGGCCATCTCCCGGCAATTTGAAGAGCCCGTCTGGACCCTGGTTGAAATCAATGAAGTCCATCTGCGGCGCCATGTCTACCTTGAGGTGTCCGAACGCGATGAGCAGGGCCAGGCCGTGGCCCGCGCCCGGGCCATCATCTGGGCGTCTACCGCCGAACGCATTCTGCCCGCCTTTGAGAAGGAAACCGGTACCGTTCTGGCCGCCGGCGTCAAGCTTCTGGTGCTGATCCGCCCGCGGTTTCATGAACAGTACGGCTTCAGCCTGCAGATAGAAGCCATAGACGCCCAGTACGTGCTGGGCTACCTGGAAGCCCGACGGCGCGAGATCCGCAGCCGCCTGCAGCGCGAAGGCGTATTCGATGCCAACCGCCTGCTGCCCGCCCCGTGGGGCTTTGGCCGCGTGCTGGTGGTGGCGCCCCAGCAGGGCGCTGGCCTGGGTGACTTCCGCAAGGAGGCCGAAAGACTGCAGCGTCACGGTATCTGCCACTTCGTCTATGCCTACAGCCGCTTTCAGGGCGAAGGCGCCGCGCGCGAAGTTGCTGCCACCATTGACACCACCCTGCATGAACAGCGGGCTGCCCGCACGCCGCCTGATGTCATCGTGCTGGTAAGGGGAGGTGGCGCCACCAATGATCTTGCCTGGCTGGAAGATTATGACCTGCTTCGCACCGTCTGCGACCTGAGCATCCCCGTGTTTGTGGGCATCGGGCACGAGCGCGATCGCCTTTTGCTTGATGAAGTCGCACATACCAGCTTCGATACCCCCAGCAAGGTCATTGCCGGCATCGAGCAACGCATTCAGCAGCAGGTGCGGGATGCCGTGGCGGCCATGGAAGAGATCGCTGCAGGCGCAGGGCGTACCCTGCGCGAGCGCCACACCCGGCTGGAACAGCTCCGCCAGCAGGTAAGCTGGCAGGCACGCGAAACCCTGCAGACGGCTGCCCATCGCAGTCGGCAGGCCTATCTGCAGGTCAGCAGCCTGGCCCGTCAGGAGATTGAAATGGCTCGACAGCACAGCCAGCGTCTGCTCACCAGCACACACGTCGGAGCCTGGCAACAGGCAGGCCAGGCGCGCCAGACTGCCATCAGCCAGATGGGGCTGGTGCACGAACGTGCCCACAACACGCTGCGTGCCAGCCGTCAACTGACAGAAAGCCTGCTGCGTGAAATAATCGGACAAGGGCCCGATCGCACGTTGGAGCGTGGCTTTGCCATCGTTCGCGATGCCGCCACCAGCCAGCCCGTCATGTCTGTTGCTCAGGCGCGTCAACACCCTGCGCTGAAGTTGCAATTCAAGGATGGAACCACCCGTGTCAACACGCAAGACCCCACCCGCCAGTGACCTGAAAAGCTTTCGAGCTGCCTACGAAACCCTGCAAAAGCACGCGCATCAGCTACGTACCCAGACCGAGCCCAACATTGACGACTTGCTCACCCTGGTGAACGAGTCCGTAGAAGCCTACAAAGTATGCAAGACCCGCATCGATGCCGTTGAAAAAGCCTTGCAGGAAGCCCTGGATGACCCCGAGCTTTCTGACCTGATGGAAGAGGGCGCTAGCGCATCAGGGGAGGGTGGCGCACCGGGCGGCGGTTCGAGCGCCAGTCAACAGGACGACGACCCTGCAGCCAGCCCGAAGGCATCATCTTCAACGCAATCACCCGCCGGGGACGATGAGGTGCCGGACCTGGATGATGAAATCCCCTTCTGAGGTCGCCCTCATCAACCCAGGATCAATTGTTGGTTGCGGCCCGATGGTGACTTTTTCCTGACCTTTTTTGCGCCGATGAACTCATGCGATTTCAGAAGTCATCCAGACTTTCACGTTCCATCCG
>DATGUI010000103.1:0-3753 GCA_035301405.1 Burkholderiaceae bacterium | reverse complement strand
GCATCGATGGCGGCCTGGGCGTTGCATTGCAAATCAACCAGCTGCTGCACGACCTGCACGTGACCTTGCGCCTGCATGTTTCCGCCCATGACACCAAAACCGGCAACGGGCTTGCCGTGCTGCGTCAAAAAGCCCGGGATGATGGTATTCAGTGGCCGTTTTCCTGGCCCGACCTGGTTGGGGTGGCCGGGCTCCAGGGTAAAGTCTGTCCCCCGGTTATGCAAAGCAATGCCTGTGCCTGGCACCACCACGCCGGCACCAAAGCCCTTGTAGTTGGACTGTATGAACGACACGACCATGCCTTCTTCGTCGGCCGCCGCCAGATAGATGGTGCCGCTGTTTCCCGGTACGCCGGGTGCGGCGTCGATCACGCCGTTGGGGTTGATCAGCGCTGCACGCGACCGCAGGTAATCCGGATCCAGTAATTGATCGGCCAGCGAACCCATGCTGTCGGGCTCACCCACATAGGCGGCCAGATCAGCAAACGCCAGCTTCATGGCTTCGATGGGCAGGTGGAACAATCCGCTGGCATCGTCACGGGCGCGTGGCGGATCAAAATGCGCCAACATGCCCAACCCCATCAGCGCCGCAATACCCTGCCCATTTGGCGGAATTTCATGCAGCGTGTAGCCATCCCGGTAAGGCATGGAAATGGGTTTGACCCATTCGTTGACATGCTGGGCCAGGTCTTGATGCCGCAAGGCACCGCCCGTCTCCCTGGCAAACGCTACCATGCGATCGGCCAGTTCGCCTTCGTAAAAATCCCGTCCATTGCTTTGGGCAATGCGCTCCAGCGCCCAGGCCTGATCAGGAAACTTCCACCGGGTCCCCATTTCGGGCGGCTTGCCGTCACTCAGAAAAGCCTCGGCAAAACCAGGCTGGTCTTTCAGCAACTCGACCTGCTGCGCCCAGATGCGCGAAATGACGGGCATCACATGAAAACCCTTGGTCGCGTACCGGATTGCCGGTTCAAACAAGTCGGCAAAGGGTAGCCGCCCAAAGCGCTTGGAAAGATCAAACCAGCCCGCAACCTGACCCGGTACGGTGACCGTATCCCAACCTACTCCCGGCATCTTGTCGTGCTGACTGAAGTATTCTGGCGTCCAGGCAGCCGGGGCGCGGCCTGATGCGTTCAGCCCGTGCAACGCCTGACCGTCCCACACAATGGCGAAGGCGTCTCCTCCGATACCGTTCATGACGGGCTCGACCACTGTCAGGGCAATGGCACTGGCGAGTGCGGCATCCATGGCATTTCCACCCGCCTGAAGCATTTTCAGGCCAGCCTGTGCAGCAACCGGCTGGGTGGTGGCCACCACATTGTCAGCCAGGACGGGACGCCGAATGGAACGGTGGGGGAAATCCCAGAATGGAGAACTTGAGGACACGATAAAACTCCTGACACTAACTTTTCAATACTTGATTCAGACATCCGCCGGATCGGACGCCCACGCGGTCGCCTGCTTTTTCCTGCGACGATAGCGGCCTACGACTTCGAGCACAAAATACAGTGCCGTCAATATCCAGAAAACGATGGAGATGGCGCTGGAAAAGAAAATCCCCCAGTCTCCCTGAGACATCAGCATGCTTTGCCGGAAATTATTCTCCAGCAATGGACCCAGGACAAAGCCGATCAGCAGGGGCACACGGGAAAACCCGGTTGCCATCATGACCAGTCCCAGAACACCAACAATCAGCATGACGAGCACGTCGAACAGACTTTTGTTAATCGCAAAGGTACCGTACACACACAAAACCAGAACGGCAGGCAGCAACAGGGAGGGACGAATCTTCAACAGCCGGGTCAGAATCGGAATGCTTGACTGACCCACGACAAACAGCATGACCGAACCCAGTACCATAGCCATGAACAGGGCATAGATGATGTCGATATTGCTCTCGAAAAACAGCGGGCCCGGCTCAAGGCCGTGAATCATGAATGCGCCGAGAATGACTGCCGTAATCACATCGCCAGGAATGCCCAGCGCAAGCAGGGGCACCATGGCGGCACCACCCACGCTGCTGTTGGCAGCTTCGGCGGCGGCCACCCCTTCAATGCTCCCCTTGCCAAAGGTTTCCGGCTCTGGAGCGTTGCGCCGGGCCTCTCCGTAAGACAGGAAGGCAGCCGGCGTGGCCCCAGCCCGGGGATGGCCCCCAGCACCACACCGAACACGCTGCTGCGCAGCAACAGACGCCATTTCTTGAAGAACTCACGGGCACGGAGCCTGTCATCACCCACTGCCGGCGCCTGGGCTGTGCGCCCGTGGGAGTGCTGATAGTTGAGGAGGATTTCGGGCAAGGCAAACAGGCCGATGATCATGGGAACGAGGCTGATACCACCACGCAGGGGGGTGATGCCAAACTCGAAGCGTTCTGTGCCGCTGATCATGTCCATGCCCACCGTGGCCAGCAATACGCCTGCAAGCATGGAGATAAAACCCTTGAGCATCTGGTCGGCGGCAATGCCTGCCATGATGGTCAGCGCAAAGACAATGAGCGTGAAGAGCTCGGGCGCGCCAAAGTCCAGCGCCAGGTTGGCCAGCCAGCCCACCGATATGATGAGCACGATGTTGGAAACCATGTCTCCAAAACAGGAGGCATACAACGCCATCTGCAGGGCAGATCGTGCCTTGCCCTGCCTGGCCATGGGGTAGCCATCGAGCATGGTGCACGATGCAGCCGGTGTACCTGGTGTGTTGATGAGGATGGCGCTGATGGACCCGCCATACATGCCGCCCTTGTAGATGCCAAGCAGGAGAAAGATGCCGGCCACCGGACCCAGCGTGAAGGTGAAGGGCAGCATGATGGACACTGCCATGACGGTACTCATGCCCGGAATGGCGCCGATGACCACCCCGACGACAACACCAACCAGAAGCGCAAGCAAGCCGGCCGGGTCGGCAAATAACGCAGCGCCGGCGAGAATATCGTGAATCATGGTTCTTGTCGTTCTATTTGAATAAGGGACTCAGCGGACCAAGCGGAATGAGCACCTGCCCCACATACATGAAAAACAGCGTCGTCACCACGGGCACACCAATGGACCACAACACGACAGATCGGTATTGATGTTCGCCAGCGAGCAACGAAAAAATGAGAAATGCCAGGACAGACGGTAACAACAAGCCAAGCGGCTTGAGCAGCAGGTAATAAGGAATGAGGGCACACACGGCAATGATCATGCGTACCGGAAAGCCCTGGCCCGCTGCTTCCGGGGAAGCCGCATCCGGGTCGGCCGACGGGCGCCCGGTTGCTGCATGACGCCATCGCCTGACAATATTCTGCAAGACCAGAAGCGCCGACAAGAGGACCAGGATGGCTGCCATCAGGGTTGGCCAGAACGCCGCTGAGTGCAGGCTGTAGCGCGACATGCCTGCTGTATCGATACCCGCCGGGATCAGCCACCACATGACAAAGGCAAACAGACCCAGCACACTAATACTGACAAGCATCTCGCGCATGATGGCACCCTATTGTCCCTTGATGCTCAACCGCTCGACCATGTCACGATAGATTTTTCGCTGGGCGGCCACGAACTCTCTGGTTTCTTCCGGACTGCGGATATCGGAGACGGATCCGACCTTTTCGGTAAAGGCGATCCACTCTTCATCGTCTTTGACGTCTTGCATGCCCTTTTCGAGCACATCGATGACGCTCTGATCCATATCAGGCGGACCGACAATGGCACTCCAGCCGACAATATCAGTCAGCTCGGGCAGACCGAGTTCCTTGACGGTCGGCACGTCTTCCAGGCGC
>DATGUI010000102.1:0-5550 GCA_035301405.1 Burkholderiaceae bacterium | reverse complement strand
CGGCCTCATCCGGTACACGATTCGTCCAGTGAACGCGGCCCGTGGCCTGGACATCGGGGCTGTCCAGAACGAGTTTGTCAACTTCAACTGCCAGACCGTCGGGATCGCGTGTCAAACCGGCATGGGCACTGATTGCCCGGGCGGCAAACGGAATGCCGGGAGATGCCTCGAGCTGCAGGCGGGCGTCGTGAGCCTGCATTCTGACATCCATGTTGTCGAGCGTATCCCAGGCGCCTGCCGGTGCGCGGATGATGGCGCGCGCCTGCCTGGCGCTTGCCGCCACACCACGATCGTATCGCCAGTTTGCGCCTGCCGCATCGATATCGGCCACTACCGTTGTCAGCGCATTGTCTTCGATGTCCACCCAGGCTTGCACGCGGGCTGTGTCCGCCTCGATATGCCCGGGCCAGTTCACCCAGGGTTGCCACGTTTGAGGGTCTCGGCCAACCAGATCCAGATACAGTTCGCCATCGAGCCGGCGAATGCGCGATCCATCCGACCGTTGCAGCAAGTTGCCGCGAATATCGATGCTCGCCCCCTCTGCTGCCGCGGTGTGTGCTGTCAGGCCGAACTGATGACGCCTGCCGGCATTGCGCAACGACAGCACCACGTCATTCCAGATCATGGGGGGCGCGAGACGGGTCTCGTCCATCCAGCGTATCGTGCTTTGCGACACATGAACCTGCGGTTGGGTGAGCAGCCACTGCATGGCGGGCGTGTGCAAGGGCAACTGCTGCAGCTTGCGTGTGGCCACGCGTACTGTCTGGCCCAGCACATCCAGCCTGTCGCGGGCCGTGCGCTGGACGGTGATGTCCAGCCCCTGCAACTGCAAGCTGGCAAACCAGGGTTGCTTCTTGATCAGGCTGCGCCACGACAGCAAGGCACTGGCGTCTGGCAGCGACAGCAAGTGCCTGCCACGCGCACTTCGCAGCTCCAGATCCTGGACCTGCATGCGAAGCTGCCAGCGCTGCCAACGCACCTGCAGCTTGCCCATGCTGACATCGACGCCCAAGGCAGTTGACAGCTGCCCGGCAATCCAGGGCCGAAAGTGATCAATTTGCGGAAACAGCCATAACCGTGTGCCCAGCATGAAAAGCGCCATGACCAGCATCAGCGCAGTGACCAGCATGAAAAGCCACTTGAGGGCAGAGGTTAATATTGATGTCACCACAAACCTGTTCGCAACCATGTCAGACAACGATATATTAGCGCGTGCCCGGCAATGGTCCGGGGCCCTGCGGCGCCAGCTCATGGCCAGACCGGAATTTGCTCCGTGGCTGGTTGAAGCCAGCCAAAGCGTGGTAGACCGCCATGCCATTGCCAGCTGGCACAATGCGCTGCTTGCCGAGGTCGAATCCACCCACGCCTGCGTGCCAAACCCGCATCAGGAGCTGATCCCGACCCTGCCACGGCGCTTGCAGGGCGTGGTGCTTCGACGCTTGCGCCAGCGCGTATTCTATACCCTGATGGTGCGTGATCTGACCAGAGAAGCCACGCTGCGAGAAGTGGTGACGGCCATGAGTCTGCTGGCAGATCGGGCCGTTGCCCATGCCTACCGCAGTGCTGTGGCCAGCCTGGTCCCGGTTCATGGCCTGCCGCGCGACCCGACAACCGGCCTGCCTCAGGAGCTGCTGATCATCGGCATGGGCAAGCTGGGCGGACGCGAACTGAATGTATCCTCAGACATTGATCTCATCATGGTGTACGCCGAA
Organism: Burkholderiaceae bacterium; assembly: GCA_035301405.1. Taxonomy (GTDB): domain Bacteria; phylum Pseudomonadota; class Gammaproteobacteria; order Burkholderiales; family Burkholderiaceae_B; genus JAJYRX01. Next base: position 3,838 of record DATGUI010000102.1, on the reverse strand, counting down.
GAGGGTGAGACAGACGGCGACCAGCCTGTTCGCCATCAGGATTTTTATCGCCTGGTCATCCAGCGCATGACAGCCCTGCTCTCCGACCTGGATGCGAACGGACAGGTGTTCCGCTGCGATCTGCGCCTGCGTCCCGACGGCAGTGCCGGCCCGCTGGCCTGGAGCCTGCCCGCACTGGAGAAATATTTCATCCGGCAGGGTCGCGAGTGGGAGCGCTATGCCTGGATCAAGGCACGAATACTGCCATGCCAGGCGTTTACCCACAGCCAGGCCCGGGCGCATGCAGAGCGCCTCGAGACGTTGCGGCAACCTTTTGTGTATCGGCACTATCTGGACTTTGATGCCCTGGCCGCCCTGCGGCAACTACGCGAACGCATCCGCGAAAACTGGGAGCGTCAGGCCCGTACCCGCCGGCAGCTGGACAAGGCCCATCACATCAAGCTGGGCGATGGCGGCATACGCGAAATCGAATTCATCGTTCACCTGACACAGCTGATACGTGGCGGTCAATTGCCTTCGTTGCAGCAGCGCGGTTTGCACGCCGCCCTGTACAAACAGCACAAGGCCGGCCTGCTCTCCGAGTCCACTTACGAAAGACTGCAATCTGCCTATTTTTTCTTGCGACGTGTGGAACACCTTCTGCAATACCGGGAAGATGAACAGACGCACACGTTGCCTTCACGCGAGGAAGACCGGCAGGCCCTGGCCCGGGCTGCGGGCATGGATACCGCGGATTTTGAAACACAGCTGGCTGCCCATCGCCAGTTTGTTTCAAAGACTTTTCAGACGGCCTTCAGGCTGGCCGGCATCGAGCGCGCCAGTCCACCACAGGAATCCGGCGCGGCCCCTGCCCCGGCCCGCAGCAAGGCAGCCGCACAGACTCAGACCATCTCCGACTGGTTGTCTCACCCGCGGTTGCGTGCCCTGCCTGCGCACAGCCGCCATCGCCTGCAGACATTGGGCGCATCGGTTGCACGCATTGCAGCACAGCAGTCCAATCCGGCCCTGACGCAGCAGCGGCTGCAAGATCTGATTGTGCGTATCGCCCCGCGCAGTGGTTATCTGGCCCTGCTGGATGAATACCCGGCCGTACTGGAACGTGTCGCCAGCCTCGTGGGTGCCAGTCCGTGGGCCGCCCAGTATCTGCAGCAGCACCCCCTGCTGCTGGACAGCCTGCTGACCTGGAACACGCTGATGTCACCACCGGACTTTGACGAGCTGGCCCGCCAGCTTGGGGCCGAACTGGATGCCAGCACCCTGCCCGATGGCCAACCGGATGTCGAGCAGCAGATGAACCTGATGCGCGACATGCAGCACCAGGTGACCTTTCGCCTGTTGGCGCAGGACCTGGCGGGCCAGCTCAGCGTGGAGACCCTGGCCGATTACCTGTCGGAGCTGGCCGATCGCCTGCTGGAAGAGACCATACGCCGGGTCTGGCCGCTTGTCAGCCAGTCGCCGGCGACCGGTGGGACGGCCCCACGATTCGCAATCATTGCCTACGGCAAACTGGGCGGCAAGGAGTTGGGCTATGCGTCGGATCTGGACCTGGTCTTTCTGTACGATGACGATGACCAGAAAACCAGCGAGCACTACACGCGCCTGGGCCGACGCGTCAGTTCCTGGTTGTCGACGCTGACCTCATCCGGTCGCCTGTATGAGGTCGATCTGCGCCTGCGACCCGACGGTGATGCCGGTCTGCTGGCAGTAACCATTGGCGCCTTCGAGCACTATCAGCTTGAGCAGGCCTGGACCTGGGAGCACCAGGCCATTACCCGGGCCCGCCACGTTGCAGGTGACCCGACCATTGGCCAGCGCTTTGAGTCCGTGCGCCAGAACATCTTGCTGCGTGAACGCGACCCCGACACCCTCAGGCAGGAGATCTGCGCCATGCGCCAGCGCATGCTGGCCGGACACCCCAACCCGACTGCCGACTTTGATCTCAAACACGACCGGGGTGGCATGGTGGATGTCGAATTCATCATCCAGTTCCTGATACTCCTGCATGCACGCCAACATGCGGTACTGCTGCAGAATCTGGGCAATACGGCGCTGTTGCAGCATGCGGCCGACGCCGGGCTGATCAACACCGGACTGGCCAGCCAGGTGGCCCAGGCCTATCGGCTGTACCGCAAGCGCCAGCACGCCCTGCGCCTGCAGGGTGCCCAGCGCGCCCGGGTCAATCCGGCGGAAGTCACACAGGAACGCCAGCAGGTGCTTGCCTTGTGGGAAGCGGTCATGGGCGAACCGGCCGCCCTTTAAAGGGCACGGCACCATGCCCTACAATGACAGAACATCGATTCAAACTTCTTTCAATGTCATGTCTGAATATCAACGACCTGTGCTGACCCTGCCCGATAACCGCAAGCGTGTCCTCATGCATTCCTGTTGTGCGCCCTGCTCGGGCGAAGTCATGGAAGCCATGCAGGCATCGGGCATTGATTTCTCCATTTATTTCTACAACCCCAACATCCACCCCGATCGCGAATACGAGATCCGCAAAAACGAAAACATCCGTTTTGCCGAAAAACATGGTATTGAATTCATTGATGCCGACTACGATCGCGACAACTGGTTTGATCGCATACGGGGCCTGGAAAACGAGCCTGAAAGAGGCATACGTTGCACCGTCTGCTTTGACATGCGGTTTGAGCGCACCGCCCTGTATGCCCATGAAAACGGCTTTGACACCATCACCAGCTCGCTGGGCATTTCGCGCTGGAAAGACATGGACCAGATCAACCGCAGCGGCGTGCGGGCAGCTGATCGCTATCCCGAACTGATCTACTGGACCTACAACTGGCGCAAGGGCGGTGGCTCGGCCCGCATGATAGAAATCAGCAAGCGCGAGCACTTTTATCAGCAAGAGTACTGCGGCTGCGTTTTTTCCCTCCGAGACACCAACCGTTTCCGGCGTTCACGGGGGCGGGATCGCATCCAGATTGGCGTGCGGTTCTACGGCAAGGATGAAATCACCAAAAATCCGCCACCCGATAGCTGATACCGCGCTGATCAGACAAGCCAGGTTGCCAGACCATCCCATCCCTCGGAACTGACCTGGCGACCTGACATGCTGCACGGCAATGTGCCGCCGTGATTACTGCAATGTCCGCTCGAAGACGAACTCGTTGTTGACCCAGTCAACCGGAACGACGTCCTTGGGTCCGAACCGGCCTTCAATGATCAGCTTGGCCACCGGGTTTTCTACATGCTGCTGAATGGCCCGCTTGAGTGGCCGCGCCCCGAACACCGGATCAAATCCGGCGCGCGCCAGCTGACTGACCGCAGCTTCGGTCACAACCAGCTGCAGCTCGTGCTCCGCGAGGCGCTCGGCCAAGCGATCCAGCTGAATGCGAGCAATGGCAGCAATGTTTTCTTCGGCCAGGCTGTGGAAGACCACGACCTCGTCAATACGGTTGAGGAATTCCGGCCGGAAGTGCGCCTTGACCTCTTCCCAGACCACTTCCTTGATGGCGTCGTAGGCCTGCCCCACCATGCTCTGGATATGCTGCGAGCCCAGGTTGGACGTCATGATGATGACCGTATTGCGGAAATCTACCGTGCGGCCCTGGCCATCCGTCAGGCGTCCATCATCAAGCACCTGCAACAGTACGTTGAAGACATCCGGGTGGGCCTTTTCAACCTCGTCCAGAAGGATGACGCTGTAAGGCTTGCGCCTGACGGCTTCAGTCAGATAGCCGCCCTCTTCGTAGCCCACATATCCGGGAGGCGCACCAATCAGACGAGCAACGGAGTGCTTTTCCATGAACTCACTCATGTCGATGCGAATGAGGTGCTCTTCGGAATCGAAGAGAAACTCTGCCAGCGCCTTGGTGAGTTC
>DATGUI010000101.1:0-6045 GCA_035301405.1 Burkholderiaceae bacterium | reverse complement strand
CATTGCCAAGCCTCGTGATATCCGCTTCGGCAACAACCTGCCCAAGACACGGTCCGGCAAGATCATGCGCCGGTTGTTACGCGTGATTGCCGAAGGAAAGGAAATTACCCAAGATGTCTCCACGCTCGAAAACCCCGATGTACTAGAGCAGTTTTCCAACGCATATTGAAGGGCACCATGGCAACGGGCGGGGTATCTGGTTGATTCCAGCCTGTTGCTGCCCAGATTGGGAAGAAAACCATGATGTCGCATAGTGCTGTCATTGCTCCGTTAAATGGCATGTTACTGGTTCACAGTGACGCGGGTGACTGGATTGTGCCGCCCACCGGTGTGCTCAGGCTGAAGGCGGGGGTGGGTTACGCCCTGCACAAGGCCCCTTCGGTTCAGGCTCATGTGGTCATGCTGCCGGGCGCCAACGGCCAGGAGCCCTCTGATTCCAATCAGCTCTACCGGGCCAGCGGGCTGGTTCGCGAGCTCATGGCCACGCTGGGATCCGGATCATTGTCAGATGCCAAGCACAACAATCGGCTGTCGCTGCTGGCGGATCTCCTCACCGAGGCAGAAGTCTGGCCCGATTCCTTCAGCTTTCAGCACTGGGAATCCCCTGCCGATGCACGTGTGGCCCGTATCTGTCACTACGTTCAGAATAATCTCGACAGTCCGCGCAAACTTCAGGAATGGGCCGAAGAGCTGGAATGCGATCCGCGCACGCTGCATCGCCTGTTTGTGCGCGAGTTTGGCATTTCGTTCATGCAGTGGCGTCAGCAGGTGCGGCTCATGACAGCGCTCCAGCGCCTCGGAGAGGGTCGTCCGGTCATGGAGGTTGCCCTGGATCTTGGTTATCAGACTCAAAGCGCCTTTACTGCCATGTTCAGGCGCAAGCTGGGCATCACACCCAGTGCCTGGCAGGAGGCCAGCCGGGCGCGCAAGCTGCGCGCTGCGTGAAATACCATGGGCATCCGCTTCATGTCCTGATGGCCCGGCGGGAAATAGCGCTGGCTGAATCCGGGGCTGGCGCGGACGTCTGCGCGCACCGGCCTGGTGTCAGATCAGTGGACCCCGAATGGCGGCAATGCCGTGCGCCCCGTGCTGCCGGGCCGGAGACAACGTGTCCAGGCTTTGCCCGCCAAGCGCGAATGCGGGCAGTCCGGCCTGTTCGGCCAGAGACTGAAAGCCTGGCCACGTCAGTGCCTGCTGCCCCGGGTGTGACGGGGTGGCCAGCACATGGCCAATCACGACAAAATCAGCCTGCAGCTCACGCGCATGCGCCAGCTCGGCCGCATTGTGGGCAGACACGGCAACATATTGTCCGCCGCGCAAGGCGCCGGGTCGAGCCATGGTTGGTGGGTAGCCTGCATTGCCGGCAGACGCCGTTTCGCGGGCCGGGCTGGCAGCGTAATCGTGGTCCGGGCCAACAGGAGGCAGCTGATGTACAGCGGTCGCTGCATCGGCAGCACGATAATGAACGCCATGGGCTTGTTCACGCCACGCAACAGGATGGACACTGTTGAGCAGGCAGGCAGCACCGTGGTCGTCGCAGCGTTGCATCACGGCCAGAAACGCCTGATACAGGTCATCTTCAGAGCCACCAGCAGCCAGCCATTGCGGTTCACGAAACTGCACCAGGCGAATGCCCTGGTCCAGCATGGTTTCCAGTTTTTCCAGATAGGCAGGTAGCTTGTCGGGCGCGCCAATGGACGTAATCAGGTATTTGTCGGGCAGGCATGCCCACCGAAGTGGAGGGATGGCTGCAGGAAGCAGTGGCGACAGCTTGGCTGCATCGTCCGGCGCTACCCATGCCAGCGTCTGCTCTTCGAGTGCCGTGGCGGTGCCGTCCCAGGCATTGACGCGATGGAATCGCAGCCGGACGGTGGTCTTGGGATAGTCGTGTGTATACGTGATCCATGGCGTGGCCCGCTGCACCCGGATACCCAGTTCTTCCTCCAGTTCCCGATGCAGGGCCTGTTGTGCCGTCTCGCCGGTCTCCAGCTTGCCGCCGGGCAGCTCCCACCAGCCTGGCCAAGGCTTGTCTGCCGGGCGCTGGTTGAGCAGAATCTTGCCGTCTGCGCGTTCCAACACCCCCACCGCCACATCAAGAAACGGCTTAGGCATGCCTGGCCGCCCAGTCGCGTGCAAACTGTTGCGCGACACGACCAGATCGCGAACCCCGCTCCAGCGCCCATTGCAGGGCTTCGGTCTTGGCCTGTTGGATGTCGTCGGCGGTGCAACCATGGGCAGTCAGCCAGTGGGCCACAATATCCAGATAGTCATCCTGACGAAAGGGATAGAAGGACAGCCAGATGCCAAAGCGCTCGGAGAGTGATATTTTCTCTTCTACCGATTCGCCTGGATGAATTTCCCCATTGCTGCCCTTGCTGGTCTGGGTGTTTTCATTCATGTATTCGGGCATGAGGTGGCGACGATTGGACGTGGCATAGATGAGCACGTTGTCACTGGTAGCAGAAATGGAGCCATCCAATACGGATTTCAGGGCCTTGTAGCCGGCCTCGCCTTCCTCGAACGAGAGATCATCACAAAAGATGATGAAGCGTTCCGGGCGCGCCGCCACCATGTCTACGATATGGTCCAACTCGTGGAGGTCAGATTTGTCCACCTCGACAAGCCGCAATCCCTGCGGTGCATACTGCGTGAGCATGGCCTTGACCAGAGAGCTTTTTCCCGTGCCGCGTGAACCGGTCATCAGGACGTTGTTGGCCGGGCGCCCTGCCAGAAAATGTCGTGTATTGCGATCAATGACCTCTTTCTGCCGCTCGATGTGGTGCAGGTCGGCGAGTTCCTGCCGGGCGATGTTGGTGACCGCCTCAAGCCAGCCGCGGCCATCCCGGGTGCGCCAGCGAAAGGCATGGGCGGACCAATCGGTCTTGGGCGGTGCAGGGGGCAACCAGGATTCCAGTTGGGCAAGAACGCGCTCGGCGCGAGTAATCAGGGTAGACAGATCCGGGGTCGTCACAAACATCTCCGACAATAAGGTCAAACAGGTAACCCCTGAATTATCCCTCATCAGTGGGAACACGTAAAAAAAGTCACCAGTTCGTACCGTATAATCGTGGTCTTGTGTGGTGCCCGCCGGACGTTACATTGAGCCTGACCAACCTACTAGCCCCCATTGCCGACGACATGAAAGCCGTCGACGCAGTCATTCGTGCCCGTCTGAATTCTGACGTCATGCTGATCCGGACCATCGGGGACTATATTGTGGGCGCAGGCGGAAAACGAATGCGTCCGGCTATATTGCTCATGGTTTCAAGAGCGCTTGATTATCAGGGAAGCCATCATCACACCCTGGCGGGGGTGGTTGAGTTCATTCACACGGCAACATTGTTACATGACGATGTAGTCGACGAGTCCGATCTTCGTCGGGGGCGCGAAACAGCCAACGCCGTATTTGGCAATGCGGCCAGTGTTCTGGTCGGCGATTATCTTTATTCGCGCTCGTTCGAGATGATGGTTGAAACCGGTTCCATGGCGGTCATGTCTGTTTTGTCGGGCGCCACCACCATCATCGCCGAAGGCGAGGTCCTGCAGTTGTTGAACGTGCACGATCCTGACGTCTCCATGGAACGATACCTGCAGGTGGTACGGTACAAGACGGCCAAGCTGTTCGAGGCGGCAGCCCAGGTGGGTGCCATTGTGGCGGGTGTCGATACCGCGCTGGAGCAGGCGGCAGCCACTTACGGGCGCCATGTCGGTACCGCCTTCCAACTGGTGGATGATGTCCTGGATTACAGCGGTGACGCCGACGCGCTGGGCAAGAACGTGGGTGATGACCTGCGCGAGGGCAAGCCAACCATGCCACTGATTCACATCATGGAGCAGGGCAGTGGTACTCAGCGTCGCCTCATACAGGACGCCATTCGTACCGGCGAGGCCGATTTTGCGGCTGTGGCGCAGGCCATCAGGGAAACCGGCGCACTGGACATCACCATGGAGGCCGCACGACACGAGGCACAGCAGGCTGAGGCGGCTCTGTTGCTGTTTCCGGCCTCACCCTGGCGCGAGTCTTTGTTAAAATTCTGCAAGTTCGCGATAGATCGTGATCGCTGACCCATCTGCCGTTGTATATGTCGGGGCGTAGCTCAGCCTGGTAGAGTACTACGTTCGGGACGTAGGAGTCGGAGGTTCAAATCCTCTCGCCCCGACCACTTAAATCCCTGATCTTTCCAATGCTGCAAGGCAGACCGCGTGTTGGAAATCACCCGTGCTGTTTGCTGGAAACCATGATGCGCAGACAAGCGCCTAACGCGCTGCGCGGCTTGCGCAGCGTGTTCATGGATGGCCGTCGCAGGGGCGACGGTGCCGTCTTGCTTGCTGTCTTATTTGACTTCTTCGATGCTCTCGACTTCATCACGGTTGACCCGGACTTCCCTGCCGCCTTTTTCGTAGGTAACGAAGCCGTCGTCATCCATATCAGGCTTGTCGGGTGTCGTTATTGTGCGTCCGTCGCGCATTGTGACTTCGGTCGGTGGTGAACACGCAACAAGTGAGCCGAGTGAGACGAGACTGGCAGCAATCAGAAATCTTTGCAGAAGCATATCCATTCCTTCAAGTGTTGGTTTGGCAGTGGTTCAGCAAGTAGCGTGCCATGGCAGCCGTTTTATCGATAGTGCACACACAGGCGCTGGCCTTCGATGTCATGCACGGCCACGTCAAGATCATACAAGTCCTTCAACACGTGCGGCTGAATCAGCGTTTCGGGCGAACCGGCGCAGGCGACTTCGCCGTTGCGCATGCCGATGATCAGATCCGAATAGCAGGATGCGAAGTTGATGTCATGCAGGACGACGACCACCGTTTTGCCCAACTCATCAGCAGCGCGACGCAAAATCCTCATGATATCGACCGAGTTTTTCATATCCAGACTGTTCAGTGGTTCATCCAGCAGTACGTAGTCCGTGTCCTGGCACAGCACCATCGCAACAAAGGCACGCTGGCGCTGTCCGCCCGACAGCTCATCCAGGAACCGTTCTGACAGGTCCTGCAGATTCAGGTAGCTGATGGCCTGGTCGATGTGTTTCTTGTCTTCCAGGGTCATGCGCCCACGAGTATGCGGGTAGCGCCCGAATGCAACCACATCGCGCACGGTCAGTCGTAGTTGGAGGTGGTTGTCCTGACGCAATATGGACAGTCGCTTGGCAAGTTCTGCGGTGTCGGTGCGTGTTACATCCAAGCCTGCGACTGTCACGCTGCCTTGCGACATGGGCAGAAGACGGCTGATCATTGCCAGCAGGGTTGATTTGCCCGCGCCGTTGGGACCCACGATCGATGTGATTCCCCCGGACGGAATCGTTAGTGATACCTCGTTGACGACGACAGTTTCACCGTAGCGTTTGCTGACGTTGTTGACTTCAATCATCGTTCGACCTTTCGTATGACTAGCGTGATGAACATCAGACCCCCTATGAATTCAATTACGACGCTTACCGCCGTGTTAAGGGCCAGGACCCGTTCCAGCACAGTCTGTCCCCCGACAAGAAGGGTGATTGCCAACAGAACAGCCGCCGGAACGGTATAGCGGTGCTTGTCGGACTTCATGAACATATAGGCGAGATTGCTGACCAGCAATCCGAAGAACGTGACGGGCCCGACAAGTGCCGTTGATACAGACACCAGTACCGATACCAATACCAGCGTCAGCATCAGGACCCTGCGATAGGCAATGCCCAAGTTGATGGCTGCATCCCGGCCCAGGGCAAGAACATCATATGTGCTTCGAAGGCGCCATCCGATGACTGAAACAGCCAGCACGGTTACGGTGGACACCAGCAGCAAATCAGTGCGTATGGTGTTGAAGCTCGCAAACATGCGGTCTTGCAGCACCAGGAACTCATTGGGGTCAATCAGCCGGATCATAAAGCTGGAGAGGCTGCGAAACAGTAGCCCAAAGACGATGCCGACCAGCATGACCAGATGCAGACTGCGTGCCGCACCTGAAAAAATCCACTGGAACAGTGCAGCGGCAAAGGCCGTCATGATGGTGACCTCGAACAAGAACTTCCATGCCGGGTCCCAGTGCGCCGTTGCGTT
>DATGUI010000100.1:0-6652 GCA_035301405.1 Burkholderiaceae bacterium | reverse complement strand
GATCCGAGACCGAATGCCTTCCGGATTATTATCGGCACAAAATCCGTGCAGACTCAGCCCCAGGACCTCCTGAAAGGTGTACTGCGTCATGTGGGTGAATGCACGGTTCACATAAATGATCTTGCCATCGAGATCGGTAATGCAGGTTGATGACGGGCTCTGCTCAACAGCCTGAGACAATCGATTGAGCTGTTCGATTTCCCGGCGTCTGTCCGTAATATTGCGCGAAACCACAATAAATCGCTCGTCAGTCCCCTGCCTGGGCGCGACATAAGAAATCGCCAGCTCAAACCATACCCACTCTCCGTCCTGCCCGACAAGGCGAACGGTCTTGTGTCGGGAAACGCCCACTCGACGGGCTTCATCAAACGCATCCATTGCAGTCTGCACCTGGTCTGCCGGCAAGACATCGGCCACTCTTCGGCCAACGAGGTTTTTTGCGTGATACGCCAACCCCTGCTCCATGCTCGTGTGGGCGGACACGTAGCGCCCCCGGCCATCAATTTCCAGCACCAGGTCAGGCAACGCTCCCAGCAAGGCATATTGCTTTTGCTGCGTCGATGCCAGGCAATCGTAGGGACGGTCAACAATCTCCGTAAAAGTGGCCCGATACAGGAAATAACAGCCAATCACCCAGTACACATGGCCGGCAAGGCTGTAGAGATCGGTCAGATCGGAAAAAAGGGTCATGAAGAGCTCGCTGCATGCAAACCCGCAAGCAGCAACGACAAACCCGCCCGAAACAAAGATCTTTCGATGGCGCAGGCGCCGATGCAGGCGCCAGGCAGTCCAGGCAAAGATAAGGGCCAGCGCATACCCGATGCCATGCATGGACGATGCATACTCACTGGATTTCTGCAGGGGGCCAGGCAACCAATCAGGATAAACAACCACAATCCAGTGAAGGCAGAAGGTGAGGCCCAGCACACCGAAAGTCACAACAGGGAATAGTCGCGGCTGGAAAACATGTTTCCACGAAACGATGCTGATGGCAAGCAACGCCATAGCGCCAAGCACCCGTGCCATCATCCAGAAATTAATTGCTTTCTCCGTGCCACTGGGCGTGATGAATGCCGGCATGCCGGGGTGTGACAGCACATGCGAAACGCTCAGGATCACAACCGCCAGAAAGACCATGCCCAGCAACACGATATTGGTGGGCAAACCACGTTTATAGGTGCTGGCCACCACGCCAAAAATCAGTGCGGTCAGCACGATGCCGACAATTTCCACGAGAATATGGATGGGTAGCTGACTGGTCAATGCCTGGACCAGATCGTGGGGCTGCAGTCCAACCACCAACGCCGCACTGACCAGCATCAACAAGACAATCCGAAAACCGGTCTGCGCCCACAACTTGCCCTCGGGATCGATCAGCATGCGTTGACCCGCCATGGTCTCAGAAAGTCTGCCAATCTTCGTCGCCAGACGCATGATTGGGCAGTGCAGTAGGGGATGTGCCTGCCCTCGCCTCTACGCGCACCGGCGCGGCAGTCTTGACAGACTCACGGGACGATGCCGTGACATCCTTGAGAGAAACCGTGCGTTGTGCCGCCGCCCCGTTGATATTGAATACCGCTACTGCCTGGACAAGATCGCTGGATTGATCGCTGAGGCTGGCTGCCGCAGCAGACATCTGTTCCACCAGCGATGCGTTTTGCTGTGTGGTTTCTTCCATTTGAGTAACGGCTACACCAATCTGGCTGACCCCTTCACTTTGTTCCAGACTCGCGGTGGAGATTTCCCCCATGATGTCGGTCACCTTTTTGATGCTGTCGACAATTTCCTGCATGGTGGCGCCGGCCTCATTGACTTGATTGGTCCCCCGCCCAACGCGCTCTGCACTGTCGCTGATCAGCTCCTGGATTTCGCGGGCCGAGGCCGCACTGCGCTGCGCCAACGCGCGAACCTCGGACGCGACAACCGCAAATCCGCGACCCTGCTCGCCCGCTCTGGCGGCTTCTACTGCTGCATTAAGCGCCAGAATATTCGTCTGAAAGGCTATGCCGTCAATAATATTGATGATATCGAGCATTTTTTGACTGGACTCGTCGATTTCCTGCATGGTGTCCACCACGCCCGTCACCATCTGCCCGCCCCGGGTGGCGATATCAGAGGCCGTCTGCGCGAGCGTATCCGCCTGGGAGGCGTTGTCGGCATTTTGCCGGACGGTGGCGCTAAGCTCTTCCATCGAGGCCGCGATCTCCTGAATGGCAGCAGCCTGTTCGGTGGTGCGGCTGGCCAGATCGTGGTTGCCCTGGGAGATCTGGGCGCTGGCACGGGCCACGTTTTCGCTATCATGACGCACATGGCTGACCACATCGACCAGACTTTGCTGCATGGCCTTCATGCTGGCAATGAGGCTTTTGTCGTCGCCCTCGCGCGTATGCACGGCCGTAGCCAGATTGCCGGCAGCGATCTGCCCGACAATGGTGGCGGCGTATTCAGGCTCGCCTCCCAATTGCCGGATAATGCTGCGGGTAAGGAGCCCGCCAACAAGAATGCTAAGCAGCACGGCTACCAGCACAACAACCAGCATGATGAGTTGTGTCGAATTGATCGTACGGTCGAGCTCCGTGGCAGCTTGCTGCATGAGGGTGTCCTGCCAGGCACTCAACTCATCAAGCGAGACAAAGAATGCTGCCTGCTGTTGCCTGATGGTGTCGCCAAGCAGGCGAGAACGTGCCCGTTGCGCCGAACCTGTAAAGGCCAGATCACTGATTTCTTCCAGGCTGAAATAATACGTATCACGCGTTTCGGTGTTGGCCTTGAGCAACTCGCGACCTCTATCGGTGTCCAGCGAAGCGGCCAGCGCCTCGAGCACCTCTTGGGCCTCATCGCGGGCGTCCTGAATGCGGCCATATTCCTGCGTTCGCAAGGAAGGGTCATCGGTCAGCACAATGTTTCGCACAGCGCGTGCTTGCAGGTTGGCGTAATCTTTGATCAGGGCAATCTGATCTTTTTTTGGAACACGGTCTTGAAGTAGAAAATGAACCCCTGTGTCCAGCTTTTGGATGCTGACGGCAGCCACAACGGCAATCACGATGGTCAAACTGATGACAAGCGCAAAGGCCAGGCCCAGCCGCATACCCAACCCCATGCGTTTTTGACTGCGCATAATGTCTCCTTTGGATGTTCTAATTTTTTATGCCAAACGGCAAGACGCATCTGATATTTGCGGTGCCTGAAACGTCTGCTACTCTTTTTTCAAGCACTAAAGTAATAATTCACAATTAGATAAAAATACTATCACTACATTTTTATATTTACAATTATTTTTAACTTTTCTTGGATGAACTCTTGATTTATGTTGTATTCAATCTCTAACTGAAACCGGCTACATCGAGACAAACGCAGATTGAAACGTGTGGCGTGCGACGCGCACCCAATGTTGTGAGGGGTCCATCCTGGCCCTTATCCTGACAACCTAAGGAGACCTTCATATCCCGATTCTTTTTGACCGGCATGGCCGCCACCAGTCTGGCACTCGGCACCCTGGCTGCCGACATGGATTTCAATGACTTGCAGACCCCCGCCGGTACGGTGGACCATGTTGACATTGAATACAATGCCGGCCATGTTCCGGCCCGATAGGCGACAGTTGCTGGTGGCCATGGCAGCACTTGAAAACCTTCCGAACACCATGGAAATCATGGCACACGGGCGTGTTGACTAGCCTGCTTCCCTTGGCTGCAGGCGTGCCTGGACGCTGGCAACCTCTCGGTCGCACCGTATACCGCCAAGGCGGGCGACCAGTACCTCGTCATCGGCCGCGGGCCATGCAATGAGATCGGCAAGAAAGTCGGCTGTATCGGGCATGGGGTAGTGTTGTCAATGTTGATATCACTGACAGCAGCGTAGTTCACACGCCTGCATGATACCCGCATAGCCTTATTGGCCTCAGAGGTTTACCCCCCTGCCGCGCCCGATTAAAATCACCACACAACGGTGCCATGTACCGCTTTTCGGAGGCCATCATGTCTGTCCATCCTGTTTCATCTCCTTCCACGGGTCAATCGGCCCCCATGCCTTCACCTGCCTGGCCAGTCGTGCAGGTGGCGACGGGTCCGTGCTGGCTGGGAGCACTCGCTGTTGCGCATACCCATGCCGGCGTCTGCGCCATTCTGTTTGGCGACACCACCGATGCGCTCCGCGAGGAACTGGCCCAACGTTTTTCGGATAATCAGTTGGCCCTGGTTGATCCGGACCATCACGACACCGCACTGGCAGCTGTTCAGGAGTTTCTTGATGACCCCTCTCGCCCCTTTCGGCTTGAGCTGGATATGCACGGCACGCCATTTCAGCGACGCGTCTGGCAGGCGCTGCTCACCATCCCCGTCGGCACCACAACCACCTACACCGATCTGGCCCGTCAAATCGGCGCACCCAATTCAGTGCGCGCCGTAGCCAATGCCTGTGGCGCCAACCTTCTTGCCGGTGTGGTCCCCTGCCATCGTGTCATCCGGCGTGATGGCACCTTGTCAGGCTATCGCTGCGGTATCGAGCGCAAGCGCCAGCTCCTGGCCCACGAGGCCCGCATTACCCAACCCATTCTTTCCTGACGCTGCCCGATGCCCGACTCTGCTGTATCCGATTGCCCTTCCCTGCACACACTGCGCGACCTGTTGCGTTACGCCGTCAGCCGCCTCAGGGAAGCGGATGTTCACTTTGGTCAGGGAACAGACAACGCCTGGGACGAAGCCGTCTACCTGCTGTTGCACAGTCTGCACCTGCCGCTGGATCAGCTCGAGCCATTTCTGGATGCCCGCGTACTGGAGGACGAACGCAAACACTTTCTGATGCTGCTCCATCGTCGCTGTAACGAGCGGATTCCCGCTGCCTACCTGACCAACGAGGCCTGGCTGCAAGGCCACCGCTTCTTTGTTGACGACAGGGTCATCATCCCCCGCTCCCCCATTTCCGAGTTGCTGACACAGCAACTTGAACCCTGGGTCCCTGATCCCACGGATATCCACCACGTGCTTGATTGCTGCACAGGCTCCGGTTGCCTGGCCATTCTTGCAGCGCTGGCCTTTGAGCAGGCTGCTATCGATGCCACCGATCTGTCCGCTGACGCACTGGCCGTGGCACGCCAGAACGTTGCCGATTACGGGTTGCAAGACCGGATCCGGTTGCACCAGGGCAGCCTGTTTGCTGATCTGGATCCCGATTCCCGACGGTATGATCTGATTATTTGCAACCCGCCTTACGTCAATGCAGAATCCATGCGCAGCCTTCCTCAGGAATTTCAGCACGAGCCCGAGCTTGCCCTGGCAGGCGGCCCGGATGGCATGGATCTGGTGGGTACGCTGCTGGAGCAGGCACCACGCTACCTGAAAGACGAAGGCATGCTGATACTGGAAATTGGCCACGAAGCGCACCACTTTGTTGCGGCGTTTCCTGATCTGGAACCCATGTGGCTGGCTACCGCCGAAGCGGATGATCAAATCCTGCTGCTGACACGCTCGCAACTGGTTTCATGATACGCGCTGAGAACATCACGCTGCGGCGAGGCAGCAAGCTGCTGCTGGATAACGCAAGCTTTGTCGTCCATCCGGGTGAATGCATCGGTGTCGTTGGTCCCAATGGTGCTGGCAAGACCAGCCTGTTTGCGGTTCTGTCCGGACAGCTTGAAATCGACGCGGGCATGCTCAGCATGCCGACGGACTGGCGTATTGCCCGCGTTGAACAAATCATCGGCGAGCCACTCCGCCCTGCCTGCGAGTTCGTCATGGATGGCGACAGCCACCTGCGCGCACTGCAGGAAAAACGCCGCCAGACTGATGAAAACAGCGATGGCACACAGATTGCCGAACTGGAAACGGCCCTGGTTGAAGCCGGCGCCTACAGTGCCCAGGCACGAGCCGAACAACTGTTGTCGGGTCTGGGCTTTGCAAAGTCTGCCTGGATGCGACCCGTGGGCGAATTTTCTGGTGGCTGGCAAATGCGCGTGGCACTGGCTCGTGCTCTCATGGCGCCATCAGACCTGCTGCTGCTGGACGAGCCCACCAACCATCTGGACCTGGATGCCATGCTGTGGCTGGAACGCTGGATGGCCAGCTACCCGGGTACCATTCTGGTCATTTCTCATGATACGGCGTTTCTCGAAAGCACCGCCCAGCACATTCTGCATTTTGAAGATCAGCAACTCAACCGTTATCGCGGCGGCTATCAGGCATTTATTGAACAGCACGCAGAAAAACTGCGACAGCATCAACAGGCGCATGTACGTCAGCAACAGGAAACTGCCCGACTGCAGCAGTTCATTGACCGTTTTCGGGCCAAGGCAACCAAGGCACGCCAGGCACAAAGCCGCATCAAGGCGCTGGCACGCATGCAGACGCTGGAACCCCTGCGACAACAGCGTGGCATCGATATCCAGCTTCCCCAACCCGATGCCATGCCCGACCCCCTGCTGAGTCTGCGGGGTGCCACCATCGGTTATCGCCAGACCAACAGCGCTGCAGACATCATCGTGTTACCGGGCATTGACCTTACGGTGCGTGGCGCTGATCGCATCGGTATCCTCGGTGTCAACGGGGCAGGAAAAAGCTCCTTGATCAAGACACTGGCAGGTGAACTCGATCTGATCAGTGGCAGCAGACAGCCAGCCAAAGGCCTGAAAATCGGCTATTTTGCCCAGCAACAGCTG
>DATGUI010000099.1:0-5703 GCA_035301405.1 Burkholderiaceae bacterium | reverse complement strand
TTGGGCCGGCCCGTGGTTCCGCCGGTATATTGCAGGCAAGCCATGTCCTGGTGGGCGAGCGCCGGCGCCGTAAAAGACAGGTTCCTGCCCTGATGCAAGGCCTGCCTTAAAGGCGTCGCGTGAGGAATGGACCATGCGGGCACCATGCGCTTCACATGCCTGGCGACAAAGTTGGTGAAGGGGCCCTTGAGCCCGCCCAGCAAGTCGCCGATTCCCGTCACGATGATGTGGGGAACATCATGATGCCGGGCCGAATCTTGCAGCGTATGGGCAAAGTTTTCGGCGATCACGATGACGCGGGGCTGCGCGTCTTCAAGCAGATGATCAAGCTCGGCTGCGGTCGACAGCGGGTTGGCATTGACCACCACGCCTCCGGCGCGCAGCACGGCATAGATGGCAATGGGATACTGGAACAGATTGGGCATGATCAGCACCACCCGATCACCCTTCTTTACACCCTGATGCTGAAACCACGCAGCCAGGTTGCGCGCATGATGCTCAAACTCGTCGTAGGTCAGGGCGGCGCCCATGCTCTGGTAGGCGTACTGATGGGCGTGCCGCTGGCACGAGGCATCCAGCACTTCCACGATGGACGCATGGGCCTGGGCGACATCGGTAATGTCGTCGGGCACACCCGCCGGGTAGCTCTTCAGCCATATTCTGTTCATGCGCTTTCCCCTTTGTTCAGGGGTGGAAGTCAGGATGTTGGCGGCTCCATGTCAGGGGGCCACCTGTAAACGGGGCAAAGCCCGTGCCAAATATCATGCCGGCATCGGCCAGGTCATCGTCGGCCACCACCCCCTTTCTGACACAGGCGGTTGCCTGTTTCACCAGCGGAGCCAGCAGCCTTTCGGCCAGGCTTTCAGGGGGCGTGCCGGCCAGACCTTTTTCCGGCTGGCCGTCTTGCCAGGCATAGAAACCCTGGCCGGACTTTTTGCCCAGGTTGTTTTCGTCAATACATGCCTGCAGGCAGGCGGGCAGGCTATGGTGCATGCCAAGCTGGTTGCCGGCGTCGCGGATGATGTCCAGCCCGACCACATCAGCCAGTTCAAGCGGGCCCATGGGCATGCCGAATTGCTCCATGGCCAGATCAACGGTTGCAGGGGCCAGGCCCTCATCCACGGCGCGCATGGCTTCCACCAGATAGGGCGCCAGTACGGCATTGACCAGAAATCCGGGGCTGTCCTGTACGGGCAGGGGCAGCTTGCCGATTTGCGTGACAAAGCCCAGGGCATTCTGGAAGGGGGTAGTGGCCTGCAGGGGTGTCTGAATGACCTCAACCAGCGGCATGGACGCCACGGGATTGAAAAAATGGATGCCCACAAAGCGTTCAGGGTGGATCAGGCCCTCAGCCAGGGTAGTCAGTGACAGGCTGGACGTGTTGCTGGCCAGGATGGCATCGGGCCGCATCCGTGCTTCCAGGTCTTTGAACAGCTGTTGCTTGTGCTCGGGGTTTTCGCTGATGGCTTCAATAACGATGTCAGCGTGGCGGGCGCCGTGACCATCCGGGTCGGGAATGAGCCGGTCCCAGGCTGCCTGTACATCCCGGCGCGAGTGGAGCCGCTTGTCAAACAGGGCGGCCGCCTGGCCCTGCGCTTTGGCAATGTGGTCTCGATCAAGGTCTTGCAAGCTGACGCGCAAGCCACGGAAGGCGCACCACGCGGCAATGCCGGCCCCCATGGTTCCGGCCCCGACGACATGCACGTGTCCGAAGCGGGTCGGATCGGTTTGCCGGCCCAGGTGCTTCAGACGCTCCTGCAGCATGAACACCCGCATCAGGTTGCGTGTGGACGCGGACTGGGTCAGGTCTTCAATCTCGTCGGGGCTGCGCAGCACCCTGCCATCCTGTTTTTGCCAGACATCAAGGATGGCACGGGGAGCCGGATAGTGATGATGGGGATCCTGCTTGTCGACGGATTTTGCGGCGCGCCTGGCAACCAGCGGCTTCAGCCACGGATGGTTCAGCCACTTCTCGAGCCCACGCGCACGCTTCGCGGGGGCGTTGCTCAGTACGTGGCGGGCGGCTGCCTGTTGTGCGATCCGCCGGGGCACGGTGGCATCCACCAGCTTCCAGCTGGCCGCCTGCCGGGCCCGTATCGAGCGACCGGTCAGCATCATGTTCAGGGCGCGTTGCGGGCCGATCAGGTGCGGAAGGCGCATCATGCCGCCCCAGGCCGGAAAAATCCCCAGCCTGACTTCGGGCAGGGCCAGCCGGGTCGGTTCATCGGCAATGGCCAGGCGATACTTGCAGGCCAGCGCCAGTTCCAGCCCACCCCCCAGGCAATGGCCGCCAATCAGGGCCAGGGTGGGCCAGGGTGTTGAGGCCAGGCGATCGAACAGCTTCCAGCCGCGCGCCACCAGGGCCAGGGTTTTTTCGGGCGTATCCAGGCCGGCGAATTCGCTGATGTCGGCACCGGCGCAAAAGCCGGCCTGCTTGCCCGATTGAATGACCAGGCCTGCAGGCGGCCGGGCAGTCAGCATATCGAGAACCTGGTCCAGTTCGTCCATGACCTGCCGGGACAACCGGTTGACCGGGCTGTGCACCATGTCAAAGGTCAGCCACGCAATGTCCTGGCGGTCAACTTCAAGGGAGAAATGGCGAATGCCTTCAATGGAGCCGTGTGTCATGCGTGTGCTCCCGAGCAGGACTCAAGCAGCATGGCGCCCCCCTGGCCGCCGCCAATGCAGATGGCGGCCATGCCGCGCTTGAGCTTTCTTTCCTTGAGGGTATTGAGGCAGTGCAGCACAATGCGGGCGCCCGATGCGCCCACCGGATGGCCGATGGCAATGGCACCGCCATTGACGTTGAGGGTATCCATGTTGAGTTCGCCAAATGCCGGGTGCTGCAGGTGTTGCCGGCACCAGTCGTCATCCTGCCAGGCGGCAAGGCAGGCCAGCACCTGGGCGGCAAAGGCTTCATTGATTTCCCAGAGATCGACATCATCAAGAGAAAGCTGGTGCCGCATCAGTATGGGGCTCGCCGCCATGACCGGCCCCAGGCCCATGCGGGCGGGATCAAGTGCTGCCCACTGGGTGTCAATGATGCGTCCCAGCGGTTGCAGGCCGTGTTCTTCTACCGCCCTGGCTGACGCCACCAGCAGCATGGCCGCGCCGTCTGTGACCTGCGAACTGTTGCCCGCCGTGATATTGCCCCAGGGGGGATCAAACACGGCCTTGAGCTTGCCCAGCCGGCCCGGGGTGGAGTCTTCGCGCACGCCGTCGTCTACCGGATAGGCTTGACCCTGGTGATCCGTCAGCGGGATGATTTCGTCATCCAGCAACCCGCGTTCCTGGGCACGTCGGGCCAGCACATGGCTGCGGGCCGCGTATTGGTCCATCTCTGCGCGGGTAATGCCAAAGTCATGGGCAAGGTTTTCTGCAGTCTGCCCCATGGACAGGCCCACCACGGGATCCGTCAGCCCGACCAGCAGCCCGATGACGGGTTTGAGATGGCGCAGGCGTAAGGCGCGCAAGGCCTTTAGCCGTGCAAGGGGATCGCGGGCGCGGTTCCAGTGCGACAGCCAGGTGATCATGTCGGGCTGGAGACTGACCGGGGTACGGGATAGCGCATCGGTGCCCCCCGCCAGCACCAGGTGACTGCGACCGGTCTGAATGGAGCGTATGGCGCTGTCCAGCGCCTGCATGCCCGATGCACAGTTGCGCATGACCGTCCAGCCAGGCACCTGGTGGCCGCCCCCCAGCCGCAGGGCCACAACCCGGCCAATGTTGACTTCATCGGGCGCCGGTGCGGCGCAGCCCAGTATGACTTCATCAAGCTGTTCGGGTGCAAACGGCTGGCGCAACAGGAGTTCGCGCCCGGCTTGCGTGGCCAGGTCGCCGGCCCCGAAGGGTCCGGGCTGATTCCTCGCCTTGAGAAACGGGCTGCGTGTGCCATCTACGATATAGACGGGCTGATTGACCATAGACATCCTGAAGCATGATGAGGGATGAACTGAATCTTCATCCATTCATCATAGAATAGGGCAAGCCATTGAACAATCATCAAGGTCTGTCATGCCATACGTTGTGCCTCCGCCCAGCCCGGTAACCATTCCCGTCCAGGGGGAAACCGGCGTTTTTCCTGTTCGGCGTGTTTATTGCATTGGCCGCAATTATGCTGCGCATGCGCGCGAGATGGGGCACGACCCAACGCGTGAGCCGCCCTTTTTCTTTCTCAAGCCCGCTGATGCCATCCGGGTGGGCCAGCCCGGCACGGTGCTGGACGTTCCCTATCCGCCACAAACAACAGATCTGCATTTTGAAGTGGAACTGGTGGTCGCCCTCGGCAAGGGTGGCAGCAATATTCCGGCAGACCAGGCCGCTGACTGTGTCTTTGGCTATGCGGTGGGGCTGGACCTGACACGTCGTGATCGCCAGCAAGACATGAAAGACCTGCGCCGCCCCTGGGAGCTAGGCAAGGCCTTTGATGCCAGCGCGCCCATCAGCCCCATCGTGCCGGCAGAAGCCGCCGGCAACGTGGCGGCGACAGCCATTGGTCTGGAGCAAAACGGGCACACACGGCAAGATGGCAACACCAGCCAGATGATCTGGCCGGTTGCGGATGCCATCAGTTATTTGTCGACGTATTTCAGGCTGGAGCCAGGTGACTTGCTGTTTACCGGCACGCCTGATGGCGTGGGCCCGGCAGCGGCGGGTGATGTCCTCACGGCGCGCTGCCAGGGGGTGGGGGAGCTGGCTATCCGCCTTGTCTAGATGTGAGTGACGAACTTGCTCACCAGGTAGCCGTCAAAGGTTTCGCTGCCCCCTTCGCTGCCGATTCCGCTGTCCTTGATGCCGCCAAAGGGCGTTTCCGGCAGGGCACTGCCAAAGTGGTTGATGTTCACCATGCCGGCTTCAATGCCGGTAGACAGTTGTGTAGCCGTTTGCAGAGAGGTGGTAAACGCATAAGATGACAGCCCGAATGGCAGCGAGTTGGCACGCCGGATGACCTCTTCGGTGGTGCTGAACCGCGTCAGGGGAGCAATGGGGCCAAAGGGCTCTTCCGTCATGAGCATGGCGTGGTCAGGGAGGTCCGTCACGACCGTGGGCGAGAAAAAGTGACCCGTACGATCCAGCGGTTCGCCACCCAGCATGACCTTGCCGCCCAGCTTGACGGCGTCATCAACAAACCGCGTCATGGTCGGTACGCGACGCTCGTGAGCCAGCGGGCCCATGTCGGTTTCAGGCTCCAGCCCGTCTCCAACCTTGACGGCTTTCAGTGTATTGACAAAGGTTTCCAGGAACGCATCGTAGACCTTGTCATGAATGTAGAAGCGTGTGGGCGACACACAGACCTGGCCGGCGTTTCTGATCTTGAATCTGGCCAGTTGCGTGGCGGCGCGCTCAATGTCGGCATCCTCAAAGACCATGACCGGCGAATGCCCGCCCAGTTCCATGGTGACCGGTTTCATGTGGGCACCCGCCAGCGAGGCCAGCTGCTTGCCGACCGGCACGGAGCCGGTAAAGGACACCTTGCGGACAATGGGAGAACGGATGAGGTAATCGGAGATTTCGTGCGGCACGCCCCACACGATGTTGAGCACGCCAGCGGGCAGGCCGGCTTCATGGAACATGCGGGCAATGGCCATGACCGTGCTGGGGGCGTCTTCGGGTCCTTTCAGGATAATGGTGCAGCCCGCACCGACTGCTGCGCAAATCTTGCGTATGGCCTGGTTGTAAGGAAAGTTCCAGGGCGTGAAGGCG
>DATGUI010000098.1:0-4356 GCA_035301405.1 Burkholderiaceae bacterium | reverse complement strand
GATACCCATTGATCGCTCACGAGGACGGGATGCCTTCGAACAGGTGGTGCGTGTAGGCAGCAAAAGACTGGAAGAAGGCCGCTGGCCCCTGCTCTTTCCGGAAGGCACCCGCATTGCGCCAGGCCAGGCCGGACGCTACCGGCCCGGTGGGACCCGGCTGGCTGTCCGCACCGGTACGCCTGTCATCCCCATAGCACATAATGCCGGCGAATACTGGCCACGGCATGCCTTTGTGAAAAAACCCGGATTGATTACCGTCTCCATCGGACCGCCCATTTACCCTGATGGACTGAGCGCCAACGCGCTGAACCGTCAGGTTCAGGATTGGATTGAGAATGAGATGCGCCAGCTCAACCCGGAACGCTACGATGAACCCGCCCAGCCAGCAGCTTGAGCTGTTCGCCCCGCCAGAATCATCGCCATTGAACCGGACGCCGGATGCAGACTGGCGTACCGTGGAAACGGCAGGCCAATCCATACCGTTCATCCTGAAACGCTCACGACGGCGCACCATCGGCCTAACCATCAATGACAACGGCCTGCAAGTCACTGCCCCGCACTGGGCCCGGCTTACGGACATTGACCGGGCCGTGGCAAGCCGGCGCCGCTGGATACAGAACCGGTTGGCAGAAAGACAGCTGTATCTGACGCAACAAGCCAGTGCCGACAAGGTCTGGTCCTTTGGAGGAAAAATTCCGTATATGGGGCAGCACATCACGCTCCATCCTTCTCCTGGGCCACAACAGGCAGGGTTTGCCGGACAGCCCCACGCCCCCGCATCAGGTGACAGGCTGTTGCTGAACCTGCCGCAGGAGGCCGACCAGGAACGCATTCGGGATGCCGCTCACATCTGGCTGCAAAACCAGGCCCTCTGGTGGTTTGAAAAAAGACTGCAGCACTTTGCCGATCAGGCAGGTCAGGAACCGGACAGTTTTGCCCTGTCCTCCGCCACCACCCGGTGGGGCTCATGCTCCAGTGCCCGGCGCATCCGTCTGAACTGGCGCTTGATACACTTTGATCATGCCCTGATTGATTACGTGGTGGCGCACGAAGTGGCACATCTTGTCGAGATGAACCATAGCCCGGCATTTTGGCAGGTTGTGCAACAGTTGCTGCCTGAGTACGAAACAGCCAGGCGCAAGTTGCGCCGCTACCGGCCAGGTATCATGCCGTTCATCCCGGATGCCTGAACATCCGTGGTCCACCCCATTCAGTCCGGGCAACCCATGTCCCGCTATCAAGGAGAATTTTCATGCGCCTTTTACATACCATGCTCAGGGTTGGTGACCTGAACAAGTCCCTGGCTTTTTATACTGACGTTCTGGGCATGCGCCTGCTGCGTCAGAAAGATTATCCCGATGGCCGTTTCACCCTGGCTTTTGTGGGCTATCAGGATGAGGACGAAGGTGCCGTGCTGGAGCTCACGCACAACTGGGATACCGCTTCCTACGATCTGGGTGATGGCTACGGACATATTGCCATTGAAGTCGAAGACGCCTATGCGGCCTGTGACCGGATCCGCGAGCAAGGCGGCAACGTGGTACGTGAAGCCGGGCCCATGAAGCACGGCACCACCGTCATCGCCTTTATCGAAGATCCCGATGGCTACAAGGTTGAGCTCATTCAACGAAACAGTCGCACCGACTGACACGTCAGCCTGCTGACGCACACGCTCTCCGACCCGATTCATGCTAAACGCCCTGTGGCTTGGCTTCTTTCTGGTTGCCGGGTTCAGCGCCCTCTACCAGCTGCTGGTGCAGGGCGACACCGAGGTCTTCCCCCGTCTGGTCGCCAGCCTGTTCGACATGGCCGAGCTGTCCGTCAGCGTCATGATTCTGCTTTTTGGCACGCTGACGCTGTGGCTGGGCTTCCTGCGCATTGCCGAAGCAGCCGGCCTGGTCGACTGGCTGGGCCGGGTACTGACCCCCCTTTTTGTACGACTGATGCCCGGCGTGCCGGCAGGCCACCCGGCCCTGGGACTGATCACCCTGAACTTTGCCGCCAACGGGCTGGGTCTTGACAACGCGGCTACGCCCATCGGCCTGCGTGCCATGCGCGAGCTCCAGACGCTCAATCCGAGCCAGGACACGGCATCCAATGCCCAGATTCTGTTCCTGGTGCTGAATGCGTCCTCGCTTACCCTGCTGCCCGTTACCATCTTCATGTACCGGGCCCAGCAAGGAGCGGCCGATCCGACCCTGGTGTTCCTGCCCATCCTTTTGGCTACGACGGCGTCGTCACTGGTCGGCCTGCTGAGCGTTGCCTTCATGCAGCGCCTGCGGCTGCACGATCCCGTGGTCCTGGCATGGCTGCTCAGCATGGCCGTGGTTGTTGGCGGACTGATGGCAATACTGGCCAGCCTGAGCGCCGCCACCCTTGCCGTGGCCTCTTCCCTGCTGGGCAATCTGATTCTGTTTGGCATTGTCATCGTGTTCCTGATTGCCGGCGCCATCAAAAAAGTCCCTGTCTACGAGAGCTTCATCGAAGGCGCGCGCAACGGCTTTGCCGTGGCACGTGACTTGCTTCCCTACCTGGTGGCCATGTTGTGTGCCATCGGGGTACTGCGCGCGTCGGGCGCACTGGATGCGGTGCTTGAGGGGATACGCTGGCTGGTGCAGGCAGCCAGCCTTGATGACCGCTTTGTGGATGCCCTGCCCACGGCACTGGCCAAGCCATTTTCCGGAAGCGCAGCCCGGGCATTGCTGATCGAGACCATGCAGAGTCAGGGCGTAGACAGCTTCGCGGGCCTGCTTTCAGCCACCGTGCAGGGCAGTACCGAGACTACCTTCTATGTACTGGCCGTTTATTATGGCGCCGTTGGCATACAACGTACCCGCCATACCGTGGGCTGTGCCTTGCTTGCAGACCTGGCCGGCGTGCTGGCGGCCATCGGGGTGTGCTACTGGTTCTTTGGGTGAGCCGTCAGGACCCGGGAAGCACCTGCTTGTCGACAAGAAAGTCAGACAGGGCAATGAACTGTTCGACCGACAGATCCTGGGCACGCGCCGTTTCCACAATACCAAGCGCCTGCCAGGATATGTGGGGCACCCACTGCGCCAATGCACGGCGCAGCATCTTGCGCCGCTGGCTGAAAGCTTGTGTCACCACCATTTCAAAGGCAGACCAGGACACAGGCCGCGGGTGGGATGCCGGCAGGGGAATCATGCGCACCACAGCGGACACCACAGCCGGCGGTGGTTCAAAGGCCAGTGGCGTGACATCGAACAGGCAGTCCATGTGGTAGCGTGCCTGGAGCATGACAGACAAACGACTGTAGTCGGGTGTCGAGGGCGATGCCGTCAGGCGCATCACGACCTCTTTTTGCAGCATGAAGTGCTGGTCCAGAACCTGATCGGCATGGCGTGTCAGGTGAAACAGCAGAGGTGTTGACACGTTGTAGGGCAGGTTTCCCACGATTCTCAGCTTGTCTCCGAAACGGGAAAAATCAACCTCCAGAGCGTCCTGGGCGATGACCGTGAGCTGTTCAGCCGGATACCGGTCCACCAGCTGTGCGGCCAGATCGCGATCGATTTCGATCACCGTGAGATGGCTGAGGATATGGAGCAGAGGCGCCGTCAGGGCCGACAGCCCGGGACCGATTTCCACCATGGTGTCATCGGGCCGCGGACGAATGGCACGCACAATCTGCTCGATCACGCCCTCATCGTGCAGAAAATGCTGTCCAAACCGTTTTCTGGTTCTGTGCGCCATGACAAGCCTAGCGTTTGCGCCGATTTGCTTCGGGGTCCAGCCGGTTTTCAATGTAGGCATCACCACGAAGCCTGCTCTGCCACTCTTCAATCGCTGGCTGCACGCGGCGCTCGAACAGGATCTGCCTGACCTGCATGCGCTCGAATTCTGTTTTCATGTCCTGAGTACGGCGCTCGAGCACTTCGATCAGGTGCCAACCGAACTGGGTTTCCACCGGCTGACTGACCTGCCCCGGCTCGAGCGCATCCATGGCACGCTGAAATGACGGAACGGCTTCGCCTGGTGTCATCCAGCCAAGGTCGCCACCCTGAGGGGCAGAGGGGTCTTCCGAATGGCGGCGGGCAAGGTCACCGAATGATTCACCGTGCTCCAGCCGACGCCTCAGTTGAAGCAGACGTTGCTCGGCCTGTTCATCGGACATGACTTGTGAAGTCTTGATCAGGATATGCCGGGCATGCGTCTGGGTGACCTGCGTGCTTTGGGGGGCCGCAACAGAAAACCGGGCTGACTGACCAGCCTGCTCGGCTGCCATTCCGCTGTCGGCGGGCGCCGCATCTGGTGTTGGCTCGGATGCTGCGGCAGCCTGACTGGCACCGCCATCATCCAGCACGGCAACCTTGAGGATATGAAAACCATTGCCGCTCT
>DATGUI010000097.1:0-2280 GCA_035301405.1 Burkholderiaceae bacterium | reverse complement strand
TTGAGAAAACCCTTGAAAAAGCTTTGCAGGTTGGTGTCCAGTGTCTCGATGTGATAACCGCCTTCCTGGACAATCACGGTAGGCAGTCCAAGCGAACGAATGGCATCGCCCAAACGCTCAAAGCCCGGCGTACTGACCGCGACCTTGGCCTGCGGGTCTTCCACGTAGATATCAAAGCCCAGACCCAGTACCAGCGCATCCGCATCGTATACCTGTATGGCGGTCAGGGCTTCCTGAAGCCGGTCAAAGAAAACGGATTCAGGCGAATCATGGGGCATGGGAAAGTTGAGATTGAAGCCCATCCCCTTGCCTGCACCACGCTCATCTTCAAAGCCCGAGACAACCGGATAGAAGTTGGTGGGGTCCCCATGGATGGAGATATAGACGACGTCATCACGCTCATAGAAGATCTCCTGGATGCCCTGCCCGTGGTGCATGTCCGTATCCAGAATGACCACACGCTCGTACGACTCCCGCAGCATCTGGCCGGCAATGGCCGAGTTGTTCAGATAACAAAAGCCGCCTGCAGCGTCTGCCCGTGCATGATGACCCGGCGGCCGGCACAAGGCGTAGGCAGCGGGCTGACCATCGAGAATTGCCTGCGCACCAGCAGCCGCACTCTGTGCTGACCAGTAAATGGCTTCCCAGGTGGACTCGCCGATCGGGCAGCTGCCGTCTGCCAGATAGCGCGCCGCCTCGGCCAGAATGCCGCGCAAGGCATTGGGTTCACGGACAAAGATGTTCGACATGACCTCTTCGCCCCAGTCCTCGGGGACTTCCTTCCAGCGCCGATGCGCCGACTCAAGGAACCGCAGATAGGCATAGTCGTGCACAGCCAGCAGTGGCTTCATGCCGTGGTCCCTGGGCTCGACGACCGGGAAACCCAGTTTTTTCACGCCCGCCAGAAAACGGTCAATACGGTCAGGAACTTCCTGTGGTGTGCGCATTTGCCCGCGGGAAAAATAAGTCTGCGGATGATGCAAATGCTGTTTGGGGTGGAAAAATACGTCCATGATGCCTCCGGGCCTTAGCCTGCACAAATCGTTACTGCGAAAATCTGAAAGCATAACGCAAGATGCGTCATCAAAAGGTGGGCGCGGGGGAAAACCCGCAACATCCCGTCGCCTCTGTTTGCAGATGGATTCTGTAATTACATAATTATGTATTACAGGTTATATTCGACGCATGACTGCTGGACCTATCGTTCAACCCGTGCTTTATCAACAGGTAGCCGACCGCCTCCGGACCATGATCCAGGAAGGCCGGCTGCAAGCAGGCGCCTGGATAGACGAAACCCACCTCACCCACGAACTGGGCATTTCTCGCACGCCCCTGCGCGAGGCACTGAAAGTACTGGTATCCGAAGGCCTGGTCAGGCTGGAGCCCCGGCGCGGCTGCTTTGTCAACGAGCTCTCCATCGGGGATCTTGATGACATCTTTCCACTCATGGCCATGCTGGAAGGCCGGTGCGCCTACGAAGCAGCCCGAAAGGCCACCAAGGCGGACCTTACCCGCCTGGAACCCCTGCACGACATGCTCAGCAGGCATGCAGAACATGGCGATATTGACCGCTATTACGAAACCAACGCAGAAATCCATGAAGCCATTCAGGACCTGGCAGACAATCGCTGGCTATCCGACCTGATTGACAGCTTGCGCAAGCTCCTGAGTCTGTCACGCCTCCAGAGCCTGAAGCTGCCGGGACGCATGCAGGAGTCCTGTGCCGAACACCTGGCAATCTTTGCCGCGCTCAAGGCTCACGACAGCGAGGGCGCTGAAGCCGTTACCCGCAAGCATCTCCTGCGCCAGCTCGATGCCCTGCACACGCTTGCCGGTCAGCGCCAGGCTGCTAACCCGGATCACACCAGCCTTGCCGTTTCCCCTTGCCCGGAGGAAAGCCGCTAATGGTTACTGAACAACAATCCAACACGTCCGTCGCACCTGAGCCAGCCAGCGTCCAACAGGCACGCGGGCTCTTTACCCGGCTCAACCGATGGCTGGATCGGGACGATCGCTGGCCCAGCCACGATGACACCCTGTCCTTGTTTACTGCGCGCCCCACTGATGTCGCTGCCAACAAGACGGCGCGCAGCTGGTCAGAGCGCTATCGGCGAGGCGATGAACCCCTGCGTCAACGCTTGCTGGCCGGGCTGGCCCGCATCAGTAACGGACTTGAACCCCGCCAGGACTATGGCTTGCGTTTATTCAGGCGCCTGTACGCCCATGCCGACAGCCTGCAGTTGCTGGTTCAGCTGCGTGCCGACATGCTGCGCTGGCACA
>DATGUI010000096.1:0-5596 GCA_035301405.1 Burkholderiaceae bacterium | reverse complement strand
GGTGGTGGCATCGGGCAACAGAACCATGTCAGAGGCTTCAATGCTTGCCCAGCCCGGCATGGAAGAACCATCAAAGGCCAGACCGGTTTCGAAGAGATCGCCATTGACCGTATGCGCTGGGACGGTCAGATGATGTTCGCGTCCCGGTGTATCCGTGAAACGGAAGTCGACAAAAGCGATGTCGTGCTCGGCAAGGTGTGCGATCACGCGTTCTGGGGTGGTCATTCAGTGGCTCCGGGAAGCGGCGGCATACGGACCGCACGAAAAATGCAGGTTGCCGGATGAGGGCGGTATCAAAGGCAGGATTGTACTTGATCCGCATGCACTTTCGACCGCGCGATCGATCGTGCAGGCATATATGAATTCACGTCAGGAAGGCGCCCTGCACGTCATTCAGAAACCGCCAGCCAAGTTCGGTCGTCCTGATTTGCATGGGATCATTCTCCAGCAGGCCCTTTGCACGCAGCTCATGGAGAATGGGCGCAATACTGGCGTAGGGCTGGCCGGTACGCTCAAAAAAGAAACTGGCAGGCACGCCATCACGCAGACGCAAGGCATTGAGCATGAACTCGAAGGCAAAATCTGCCGGTTCAATGGGGTGGTCATCAGCCAGATGGGAGTGATCGCGACGCTGGGCGGCTGCCATCCAGGATGTCGGGTTGCGCAAGCGTGCCTGGCGAATCACGCGGTCAGGGAAAGACAGCTTGCTGTGTGCACCCGGCCCAATGCCCAGGTAGTCACCGAACTCCCAGTAATTGACATTGTGCACGGCCCGCTGGCCATCGCGGGCATAGGCAGAGACTTCGTAACGCTCGAAGCCCGCCGCTTCGGCCAGGGCAACAATGTACTCCTGCATGATGGCACTGGTTTCGTCATCGGGAACGGCGGGGGGGTATTTGGCGAAAACGGTGTTGGGTTCCAGCGTGAGGTGATAAAGCGACAGATGCCCGGTGCCGAACGAAATGGCGGTGCGGACATCCTGTTCACAGGCCTCCAGAGTCTGATCGGGCAAGGCAAACATGATGTCCAGGTTGACGCGTTCAAAACAGGCTTGCGCTGTGTCGATGGCGGCGCGCGCCTGGTCACCATCGTGGATGCGGCCCAGGGCCTGCAAGGCACCATCATCAAAACTTTGCACCCCCAGCGACAATCGGGTGATGCCGCTGTCGGCATAGGAGCGAAACCTTGCGGCCTCCACAGTACCCGGGTTGGCTTCCAGCGTGATCTCGGTTTCGGGCCAGAGGTTGAGATAGGCACGCAACATGCTCAACATGCGGTCCATGGCAGCGGCCGACAGCAGGCTGGGCGTTCCACCCCCAATGAAAACCGAAACAATCTGGCGTCCCCATATCTGTGGCAAGGCCAGTTCAAGGTCGGCCTGCAGGGCATTCAGATAGTCGTTTTCAGGCAGTTCGCCACGCAATTCGTGCGAGTTGAAATCGCAATACGGACACTTGCGCACGCACCAGGGAACATGAACATACAGGGACAGCGGTGGCAGGCTGAACAGACCCAGGGGGGCCCGCACCGACGCCTGAGGTGCTTCGGTACTGGCAGAAAGGGATTCCAGCCGGGGACGGACGCCCGGTTTCTTGCCTGGCTGTCGGGTCATTCAAGTTGCTCCAGCAATGCCTGCAGCGCCCTGCCCCGATGACTGTGCCGGTTCTTGATGGCCGGCTCCATCTGGGCGACCGTCAGACCCAGCTCAGGCACATGAAAGTGCGGATCATAGCCAAAACCATGGTCACCGCGCGCCGTGTCAATGATTTCACCGTACCAGCGCCGCTCCACAATAATGGGACAGGGATCCAGTGCATGCTGCATCAATACCAGCACCGCCACATACCAGGCCTGGCGGTTGTCGTGATCGGCCAATTGCCGAATGAGGTACTGATTGTTGCTGGCATCAGAAGGGGTTTGGCCTCCTTGTGCCGCGTAGCGGGCCGAATGAACGCCCGGTGCCAGCCCAAGCGCCGGTACGCACAGGCCGGAATCATCTGCCAGGGCCGGCAGGCCGGTTTCCCTGGCAGCGTGTCTGGCCTTGGCCAGGGCATTTTCCACAAACGTGTCGTAAGGCTCGTCAGCCGGGCTGACACCGTATTCATCCTGGGGAACCATGTGAATACCAGCCTGCGACAGAATGGCAGAGAACTCTTTCAGCTTGCCCGGATTGCCGGAAGCCAGGACAACGGTTTGATCAACCAGAGAATGATGATGCATCTTCAAGTGCCTGCCGTTGTGCATGCAGGATACCGGCAATGCCCTGCTGGGCAATATCAAGGGCCTGGTTGAACTCGTTGCGAGTGAAATTATGCCCTTCTGCCGTCCCCTGGACTTCAATCAGCCGGTTGTCGGCATCCATGACCACATTGATGTCTGCTCCACAGCTGACATCTTCGGCGTAATCAAGGTCCAGCAAGACGTGTCCCTCGTTCAGGCCCACCGATACGGCGGCCACTTGCCCGATCAGCGGGTTGCCTTCAAGCAGGCCTTGCTCTTGCAACCCGGCCACGGCCTGTGCCGCCGCCACCCAGGCACCGGTGATGCTGGCGCAGCGGGTACCGCCATCCGCCTGCAGGACATCGCAGTCTATTTGTATGGTGCGTTCGCCCAGGGCGGCAAGATCAAAGACAGCCCGCAGGCTGCGGCCGATAAGTCGCTGAATTTCAAGGGTGCGTCCGCCCTGCCTGCCACGGGCGGCTTCACGGCCCGAGCGGGTGTGGGTGGCTCGTGGCAGCATGCCGTATTCGGCCGTGACCCAGCCCTGGGCCTTGTCCCGCAAAAACGGGGGCACGGATTCCAGCACGCTGGCATTGCATAGCACATGGGTGTTTCCCATGCGGACCAGCACCGACCCTTCCGCGTAACGGGTGTAGCCGCAGAGAAACTCAAGCGGTCGCAAGGCATCGGCGGCGCGTCCGGATGAACGCTCGAAAGAAGTATCTGTAGACAAACCAGTGTTGGACAAGGTGTTTGGCTCCTGCTCGTTACAATACTCCATTGTCGCATTTTTCCTGGCGGAGTCCCTGATGATTCACAGCATGACAGCGTTTGGCAGCGGTGTGGCCAAAAATATCCATGGCAACCTGAAAATAGAATGCCGTACCGTCAATAGCCGTTTTCTTGATATTCATATCCGTCTGCCGGATGATCTGCGATTTCTCGAAGGCCGCCTGCGCGAGCAGATAACCAGCCGGATGCTGCGTGGCAAGGTGGACTTGC
Organism: Burkholderiaceae bacterium; assembly: GCA_035301405.1. Classification (GTDB taxonomy): domain Bacteria; phylum Pseudomonadota; class Gammaproteobacteria; order Burkholderiales; family Burkholderiaceae_B; genus JAJYRX01. The sequence goes on along the minus strand of DATGUI010000096.1, from coordinate 2,374 downwards.
GCCTGTCGCATGAACAGGCAGAGGCGACACAGGCCGTGACCCTGCCCCAGTCCTATCTGACCCATCTGGCCGGGCAACTGGGCGCTGCCCGAGAAATCATGCCTGATGTCCGGGCACCCGAACTGCTTGCGTTGCTTGATCATGCCGCCGGTCATCAGAAAAGGGATCTGGACACCGAGGTCTGGGTGGCGTTGTGTGATGAAGCCTGCACACAGGCCATGCAGCAGTTGCTTGATGCCCGTCAGCGTGAAGGCCGGCGCCTGGCTGCCACCATGCTGGAAGCCGCAGGCAGCATGACAGAAATGGTAGACGCCGTGGAAAAGGACATGCCGACCATTCTGGCTGCCCATCAGCAAAAAATTGTCGATCGCTTGCAGGAGTCGCTGTCGGCAGTGAGTCCTGACGGGTTCTCCCAGATCAGCGGCAGTGAACTGTCAGCCCGGCTGGCCCAGGAAGCCTCTTTGTTTGCCATGCGCAGCGATGTTGCCGAAGAGCTGACTCGCCTGCGTTCGCATATTGCGGAGCTGGCCCACTTGCTCAAGACGGGCAATACGAAACCATCCGGCCGGGGCAAGGGCAGCACGGGCAAGCGGCTGGATTTCTTGTGTCAGGAAATGAATCGCGAAGCCAACACGCTGGGTTCCAAGGCGGCGGGTCTGGCCGTTACCAACGCCGCCATTGATCTGAAACTGCTGGTTGAACAGTTGCGCGAGCAGGCGCAGAATATCGAGTGATGTCAGCAGACATCCAGCATTGTCCTGCAAGCCAATAAAATCAATGGCCTGCAGGAATCAGCGCTGGCGCTGTTTCTTTTGCTGATAACGAAAATCCCACGGCGCCTGCGGGCGTTTTCTGGATGCCCACAAACCCTTGCGTTCTGCCACGGCCTGATTATGCAAGCGCTTGAGCTCGGGATCATCACCATAGTATTCATAGAACCAGGCCAGCCCATCGGCCACCATGGCTGCATTCACATCCATCCCCTGGCAATAGACGCGGCCCAGAATCCGGTTGTACGTATCCGTGCCCTTGTTGTGGATGGTGACGGGTCCGCCCCGCTTGCATAATGAACGCAGATGATCTCGCGCCCGTATGCCATAGGCCTGATCGGTTTCCGGCGCATCAATCTGCTCCAGGCGAATGCGCAAAGTCTTTTTGAAACCCGGACAACGGGCCCGCATGCTGTCGCCATCGTGCACCGAGGCCACCTGGCATTGCAGGGTCGTTATCTTGTCCTCGGCCGTAGCGGCCGGATCCGGGTTGCCGGCCATTGCCACTTCAAACCCGTTGACCGTGCCCACCAGGCCTCCCAACAGAAAGACAAATGCCGCCAACATGACGGCAATGCGCTTGCCCGGGCCGGAAAGGGATGCTGATGGTGTTTTCATGAAGGCGATGGGGTCGTGTCCCTTTGTTTAAAAAACTACAATAATAGGCTATGTGTATTGCCTATTTTCAACTGGGTCATCCGGAATGGCCCCTGTTCATCGCCGCAAACCGGGATGAATTTCATCAACGTCCGGCCCGTCCGGTGGCACCCTGGGCAGACCACCCTGATGTCCTGGCTGGCATTGATCTGACGGGTGGCGGAACCTGGCTGGGCGTGACACGCCAGGGACGCTTTGGCCTGCTGACCAACTACCGCGAGCCGGGTGTGCAGCAAGACAATGCACCTTCGCGTGGTGAGCTTGTCAGCCGCTGGCTGACAGAATCTGCGCCCCTGGATGAATTTGTCATGGCACTGAGCCAACGGGCATCAGAATACAACGGCTTCAACCTGGTGATTGGTGACCTGTCACAAGCCTGCTACCTGGGCAACCGCCACCCCGACCCACAGCCGCAATACCTGAAGGCCGGCCAATATTTGGTGTCCAACGCCCTGCTGGAAACCGTCTGGCCCAAGACAGAAAAGCTGAGAACGGCTTTTGAGAACTACATACCGGCCTTCACGAATCAGGCCCTGCAGCAGGCCTTTGATGTACTGAAAGACACCACCCCCGCCGCCGACGAGACCCTGCCAGGCACGGGTTTGCCCCTGGCCCTGGAGCGTCAGCTCAGCAGCCCGTTCATCATGGGGACGGAATACGGCACCCGGTGTTCAACCATTATTGCCGTGCATGCCTCGGGCAAGGCCCTTGTCAGTGAAATCAGTTATGGCCCACAAGGCGTGCGAACCCAGCGCCATGACTGGCCCTTTGAGCTGAAACCCATCGCCAGCCTGACGCCCGCCCCTTAATGCAGGCCCGGTATGCTGCCGGGAGGAAATGTCCAGTCCAGATCGGAAGTATCCGTGCCGTCCGGGGCATCGGGCTGCTGGCCGGCAGGCTTTCTGGTTTCTTCGGAGGGTCGGGAAGCGGGTCGCGGCCAGTCAAAG
>DATGUI010000095.1:0-11970 GCA_035301405.1 Burkholderiaceae bacterium | reverse complement strand
GTTCAGGCAGCGCGAGCCTTTGGTGTCAGCAACTGGCGCATCATGTCCCGACACCTGCTGCCCAACCTCATGCATATTGTGCTCATCACCATGGTGCTGGAATTCTCCGGACTCGTGCTCTACGAGGCGGTGCTGTCCTATCTGGGCATTGGTGTTGACCCGAGCATGAATTCATTTGGCACCATGATTGATGCCGCACGGCTGGAAATGTCTCGTGATCCCATGATCTGGTGGAATTTGCTGGGTGCCTTCACGTTTTTGCTGGTTCTGGTGTTGTCGGCCAACCTGTTTGCCGATGCCGTGCAGATGGCCTTTGATCCGCGTACCCGTCGCTTTGCACCCCAGGCCCTTCGTGTGCCGGCAGCACCGGAAGCCCGTGCCGTGACGGGTGCCACTTCAACCCATACCGATAGCCATGACTGACCAACCCGTATTGAGCATAGAAAGCCTGTCAGTTGCAATTGCCAGCGAGCAGGGCGTGGTGGAGGCTGTCAAGGCACTGAGCCTGAGCATTCAGCGCGGGCAGACCTTTGCCCTGGTGGGAGAGTCCGGCTGCGGAAAAAGCATGACCGCCCTGGCGCTGCTGCGCCTGCTGCCCGATGCCGGCTGGATGGATGACGGCACCGTCACGCTGGGCGAAACCGTGCTCACCAACCTGACCGAGCGCGCCATGCGAGACGTGCGCGGCGGTCAGGTAGGCATCGTCTTTCAGGAACCGGCGACCAGCCTTAACCCTGTGCTTTCCGTGGGCCGGCAGATTGTTGAAGTGCTGCAGCGCCACACCCGCTTGCGAGGGCGGGCGCTCAGAGACCGGGCCATCGAATGGCTGGATCGCGTGGGCATCCCGGAAGCGGCCCAGCGGTTCCATGATTATCCCTTCCAGTTTTCCGGTGGGCAAAAACAGCGCATCATGATTGCGATTGCCTTGGCAGCCGAACCACGCCTGCTGGTGGCGGATGAACCCACCACAGCGCTGGATGTGACGGTGCAGGCGCAAATCCTGCAATTGCTGGCCGACATGCAGCAAGAGCTTGGTCTGGCGATCTTGCTGATCACTCACGACCTGGCCGTTGTCCGTCAGGTGGCTGACCAGGTGGCGCTGATGCGAACCGGAGAGATTCTGGTTACCCAGCCAGCGGACGAGTTCTTTGATCGGCCCGGTCATGCCTATGCACGCGAGTTGCTTGCCGCCGTGCCTACCCTGGCCAAGCGAGGTCAACCACTGGCCGTGGCCAGCGTGTCGGCTGAGCCGGATCAGGCAGTGGCCAGTCAGGACAGGCCAGCCAGCCGCACAAACCAGCCAGTACTCGAAGTCAACAAGCTTTCTGTTTCCTACGTCAGGAAGCGCGGCATATTGCCCGGTTCAGTCCAGCTGACGCCTGTGGTCAGAGACGTCAGCTTCACGCTCCACGAGGGTGAGACCGTGGCGCTGCTGGGTGAGTCCGGATGTGGCAAGACAACCATCGCCAAGACCCTGCTGCGGCTGATTGATCGTGATACCCGTCGGGGTGGCACAGTGCGCCTGGGCGAGACGGATGTCCTGACCGCCCGGGGGAAGGCACTCAGGGAACTCAGGCAGCGCATGCAGATTGTCTTTCAGGATCCTTATGGTTCCCTGGATCCGCGCATGCCGGTGGGAGACATTCTGGAAGAAGGCCTGATGGCGCTGAGGCCCGGGCAGTCGGCCGCCGACCGGCACCGCATCATTCAGCGTCTGCTGGACAGGGTAGGGCTGCCGTCCAGCACGCGCACCCGCTACCCGCACGAGTTTTCCGGCGGCCAGCGCCAGCGCATTGCCATTGCTCGTGCTCTGGCACTGGAGCCCGATGTGCTGGTTTGTGATGAGCCCACCTCGGCACTGGATGTCTCGGTGCAGGCGCAGTTGCTGGATCTGCTTCAGGAGTTGCAGCGCGAATTCAACATGGCCTATTTGTTTATCACCCACAACTTCGGGGTAGTAGAATATCTGGCCGACCGTATTGTCATCATGGACCAGGGCCGTATCATTGAAGACGGCGCCGCGGTCGAGTTGTTGCGGTCGCCCACTCACCCCAAGGCCCGGCAACTCCTGGATGCGGTTCCGCGCCTGTAATCGCTATGCTTTTCACACGTTGGCTGTAAAAATGAGTATGAAAGTCTTTGATCTGCAATGCCCGCTGGGCCATGTCTTTGAGGGCTGGTTCAGGAGTGCTCGCACTTTTGACGAACAGTCCGGACAGGGGTTGCTGTCGTGCCCTGTATGCGGCAGTGGCGAGATCAAGCGAAAGGTCAGTGCATCCCGGCTTAATGTCAGCCGGTCGGCGCCATCAGCGCGTGATGTTGACTCCCGTCGCACCGAAGAAGGGGCCGTACAGTCTGCGTCCCGTCCGGACGAAGCCGCGCTGGCCCAGCTCAATCAGATGCAGGCACAGTGGTTGCATCACATGCGGGAAGTCGTCAGAAAGTCAGAAAATGTCGGCCCCCGATTCGCCCGGCAGGCACTGGAAATGCATCGGGGCGAAACAGAAGAGCGCGCCATCCGCGGTACGGTCACGGAGCAGGAGCGTCAGGAACTGGCAGACGAAGGGGTGGATATCTTGCCGGTGCCTGACTTCCTGGATGATGACCAGCGACACTAGCAGGCATCGGTACGCGGATCAGACGCGGCTTTTATACTCGTCGGTTCGTGTGTCGATTTCTATTTTGTCGCCAATGTTGCAAAACAGTGGCACCATGATGGTCAGGTCGTTGCCGACCTGGGCGGGCTTGGTGACCTTGCCGGAGGTGTCGCCGCGCACGGCGGGTTCCGTGTAGGTGATTTCACGGATCACGACGTTGGGCAGGTTGATGGAGATGGGCCGGTCGTCGTAGAACACCACCTGCACTTCCATGCCTTCTTCAAGATAGTTGAGCGCATTGCCCATGTTTTCTTCGTCGACTTCGTGCTGGTTGTAGTCTTCATCCATGAAGACGTAGGACGGCTCGGCGTAGTAGGAATAGGTGCAGTCCTTGTGCTCGAGGACAATGACTTCAAACTTTTCAGTCGCCTTGTAGATGCCTTCACTGGGGGCGTCAGTGAGCAAGTCCTTGAATTTGAACTTGACGACGGCAGCGGTATGGCGACCGGATTTGCCGGTGTGGTAGTCCGTGCGCTGGATGACAACAGGGTTGCCATCAACCATGGCAACGTTTCCAACGCGTAATTCTTGTGCTGTTTTCATTGTCGATAAAACCTTGTTTAATGAAGAACAATCGGGTCGGTGTCGGTTTCGTCCGGTAGTTCAGGGTGCTGCAGGTCACCAGTCAGGTCGGGGAAGTAGGGCGCACCGCAGCCATCACAGATGTCGCATTCCATCAGGCCGGGCATGCGGCGTACCTCCGAGACACCCGCTTCCTTGAGGACGGCGGTGATCTCATCCGGAATGGTCGGACCAAAGTTGTCCAGCGCTTCGACCAGGGCCTCGTCCTTGTTGAGCAAGGGCCAGATGCAGCCGTAGACTACATCGTCGTTGCCCCGGATGTTGAAGCCGACGCGGTATTCCTGCAGGGTGTCGGTACCGCAGCCGACAATGACGGCCCGGAGGTCCTTGCTGGGAACATGAGCAGCGGTTTGCAGCCACGTGACTGCGGCCAGCAACACGACAGGCCGTATGTGGTGGTCTGCCTCGCGATTGTTGGTGTAGTAGGCATCGGGGCACAGGTATTGTGCCTGGCAGCCGGTAAACATGGCGGTCAGCACCTCGCGGGCGGCGGATTCCCAGCCTTGCTGGGCCTGATGGCGGCGATAGCTGCCCTTGGCGGGCGGCATTTGCCAGCGGAACACGGTTTTTCCGCGGGGGACGACAATCACCCCCACCAGAAAACGTGTGTCGGCCAGGATGCCATCGTTGTCAACGGGCTGGTCGTCGGCAAACGAAACGTGTTCGCCGGTCAGGGCGGCCATGGCAAGCTGGCGCGTAAGCGACCGGGTATCAAAAAACGTTTGAGGCAGGGTGTCGATGTTCAGCATGACAGGCAGCATGCTGACCCGCGCGTGCGGCGCAGCCACGAGGTCTGCCAGGGCCTGGCAGAGTACCTGATGCTGCACATCGGTGAGTTCATTGCTGGGCAGCTGGTAGCGCGTCCAGAGTATGATGGGCGCGGAAATCAGCAAGGCATCGTAGGCTTGCCCCTCGTGCTCGAAACTGTGCGTTTCGGAAGCATTTTCTGCTTTTTCAATGAACAGGTCGTGCCCTTGCGGGTTATGCGACGCAAGCACCTCAAGCACGTTTTCTACGGTGCGGTTGTGCCGGCCAGCCAGGGTTTTGTCCAGCTGGCTGGTTAATTGGGTTTCCCACCAGTTGTCTTCGAGCGTGCAGCCGGATTGAATCAATCCGTCTGTCAGCGACAAGAGCTGTTGGGCATGGCGAGACAGGCGGCTGGGATAAGAAACAGGCATGACTGTACGAGCAAAAGAATCAAACCTCTAGTGTAACGCCTGACGGCCATTCATGTTGCGCAGACGCAGTTGAAACAGAGGGTGACCGCTCCCCGCAGGCAGCGGTCACCCTGGTGCTGACAATGGCGGGCTATCAGACCCCGACGGAGTCGGCGATTTCCTGGAACTCCTCGATCTGGTCGAAGTTCATGTAGCGGTAGATCTGTTCGCCATCAGCGTTGATGACGCCCATGTCAGCCAGGTACTCTTCCTGTGTGGGAATCCGTCCCAGACGCGAGCAGATGGCAGCCAGTTCTGCTGAACCCAGGAACACATTGGCGTTCTTGCCAAGCCGGTTGGGGAAGTTGCGGGTACTGGTGGACATGACAGTGGCTCCTTCGCGCACCTGCGCCTGGTTGCCCATGCACAGCGAGCATCCGGGCATTTCCATGCGCGCCCCTGCCGTACCCAGCACACCGTAGTGACCCTCTTCGGTCAGCTGTTGCTGGTCCATCTTGGTAGGGGGCGCCACCCACAGGCGAACCGGGATGTCACGCTTGTCCTCCAGCAGCTTGGAGGCGGCGCGGAAGTGGCCGATGTTGGTCATGCAACTGCCGATGAACACCTCGTCGATGGGCGTGCCGGACACTTCGGACAGCGTCTTGACATCATCTGGATCGTTGGGGCAAGCCACGATGGGCTCCTTGATCTCGGACAGGTCGATCTCGATGACCGCAGCGTATTCGGCATCGTCATCCGCTTCCAGCAACTGGGGGTCATCCAGCCAGTCCTGCATGGCGCGGATGCGTCGCGCCAGCGTGCGTTCGTCTTCGTAGCCGTTGGCAATCATCCACTTGAGCAGCGTGATGTTGCTGTTCATGTATTCGATGATGGGCTCCTTGTTGAGCCTTACCGTGCAGCCGGCCGCCGAGCGCTCGGCCGAGGCATCGGTCAGCTCGAAAGCCTGTTCGATCTTCAGGTCGGGCAGTCCCTCGATTTCAAGGATGCGGCCCGAGAAGATGTTCTTCTTGCCTTCCTTTTCGACGGTCAGCAGGCCATTCTTGATGGCATACAGCGGGATGGCATTGACGAGATCACGCAGGGTGACGCCAGGCTGCATGTTGCCCTTGAAGCGCACCAGTACGGATTCGGGCATGTCCAGCGGCATGACACCCGTGGCGGCCGCAAAGGCGACCAGGCCGGAACCTGCCGGAAAGCTGATGCCAATGGGGAAGCGGGTGTGCGAGTCGCCACCCGTACCCACGGTGTCGGGCAACAGCATGCGATTCAGCCAGGAGTGGATGATGCCATCGCCTGGGCGCAGGGACACGCCGCCGCGTGTGCTGATGAAGTCGGGCAGCTCGTGGTGCGTCTTGACATCCACGGGTTTGGGATACGCAGCCGTATGGCAGAACGATTGCATGACGAGGTCAGCAGAAAAGCCCAGGCAGGCCAAGTCCTTGAGTTCGTCGCGTGTCATGGGGCCAGTGGTGTCCTGGCTGCCGACCGTGGTCATGAGGGGCTCGCAGTAGGTACCTGCACGCACACCCTTGCCTTCGGGAAGCCCGCAAGCGCGGCCCACCATTTTCTGTGCAAGGGTGTAGCCCTTGCCCGTGTCGGCCGGATCAACCGGCAGGCGGAACAGATCGGTAGCGGGCAGGCCCAGCGCCTCGCGAGCACGGGCCGTGAGGCCGCGTCCGATGATCAGCGGGATGCGCCCGCCAGCCTGGACTTCGTCAAACAAGACATCAGACTTGAGCTTGAACTCGGCAATGACCTTGCCATCCTTGAGCGCCTTGCCCTCGTAGGGGCGCAGTTCAATGACATCGCCCATTTCCATGTTGCTGACATCCAGCTCGATGGGCAGGGCGCCAGCATCTTCCATGGTGTTGTAAAAAATGGGAGCAATATTGCCGCCCAGACAAACCCCGCCAAAGCGCTTGTTGGGCACGTAGGGAATGTCCTGACCCGTGTGCCACAGCACCGAGTTGGTCGCAGACTTGCGCGACGATCCGGTACCGACCACATCGCCCACATAGGCAATGGGGTGGCCTTTTTCCTTCAGGGCTTCAATGAACTTGATGGGTCCCACCTCGCCAGGGACATCGGGTTCGATGCCGGGGCGCGGGTTTTTCAGCATGGCCAGCGCGTGCAGGGGAATATCTGGCCGGCTCCACGCGTTGGGGGCCGGTGAGAGATCGTCCGTGTTGGTTTCTCCGCTGACCTTGAAGACCGTCACGGTCATGCTTTCGGGAACTTTGGGCCGGCTGGTGAACCACTCGCCATCCGCCCAGCTTTGCAGGACTTCCTGAGCAAACGCATTGCCCTGATCGGCCTTTTCCTTGACATCGTGAAACGCATCAAACACCAGCAGTGTCTTCTTGAGCGCATCGGCTGCGATCTGGGCCAGCTCTTTGTTGTCGAGCAACTCAAGCAGGGCACTGATGTTGTAGCCGCCCAGCATGGTTCCCAGCAGCCTTGTCGCCTCTTGCGGCGTAATCAACGGGCAGGCTTCCGTTCCATGGGCCACTGCGGCCAGGTACGACGCCTTGACGCTGGCTGCCTCATCCACACCCGCCGGCACACGGTTGGTGAACAGATCCAGCAGAAAAGCCTCTTCCCCCGCAGGCGGAGCCTTCAGGAGTTCAATCAATGCAGCCGTCTGTTTAGCCGTCAGTGGCAAGGCAGGAATGCCGATGGCAGCACGGGCCGCCGCTTCTTCACGATAAGATTCGAGCATGTATCACCCTTTCTCTGGGAGCACGTTGGTATGGGATAACAGGATTGCGGTCCGCATTGTAGAAGGAAGATCACAACCTTGCAAGAGTCTTATATCTTATAGAAGACTTGAGGCGGCCATCCCCGGCCTCCAGCCTTCCCGCCTCCTGCCCCCTTGCCCTGGCTCCATCAGGCCAGCAAATCCTGATATTCCGGATGCTTCCTGATATAGGCCGCTGCATAAGAACATACCGGACGCACCTGCCAGCCCGCTTTGCGCGCCGTCTCCAGCGCCACCCGCGTCAACTCCCCTGCAATCCCGCGCCCACCCACCGCAGGCGGCACCTCCGTATGCAGGATACTCATCACCTCGCCATCCAGCCGATAGTCAATCAGACTGACCACACCCTCCTCAACCGTCTCAAAACGCCGTTCAGAAACCTTGTGCTCAACCGTACGAGTCATTCTTCACACTCCTTGTCAGTAATCATCAATAAACCATCAAGCCATTGTTGTGACCTGTCTTTTACGAGACCTTGACGCTTGCGTCGGCGAGTAAAAGACAGGTCACCAATGGCGTTTTTCATGCAATGAAATATCTTTCCTGTGCCCTGGCGCCCGCGCCATCACCCCTGCACCATCGTCAGATCAACAAACGCATTCACCGGCATCGCCTCCAGCGCATCCTGATCCATGGCCACCTCCAGCAAACGTCCTTGCTGACGCGCAGGCAGCACCCGCGCAATATTGGTACGAAACTTGTCTTCCAGCAACGGAATGCCCTCGGCGCGCCGTTGCCGGTGTCCCAGCGGGAACTCGAAAACCACCTCATCCAGCCGCCTGCCATCCTTCAGTGTCAGCGTCAGGCCATTGGTGATGGCTCGCTTGTCCGGATCATGATAATCCCGGGTCAGGACAGGGTCTTCCGTGCAGGTGATGCGCTCGCGGAGTGCATCAATACGCGGGTCCCTTGCGACATCATCCTCATAGTCTGCCGCCGTGAGCCGGCCAAACAGCAAGGCCACGCTGACCATGTACTGAATGCAGTGGTCGCGATCTGCCGGGTTGTTCAGCGGACCGGTCTTGTTGATGATGCGCATGCACGCCTCGTGGGTACGGATATCAACATGATCGATATCGCTGGCATCCAGCCCTTGCTGTTGCAGCATCTGGTGCAGCAGCAGGGCGGCTTCGACGGCCGTCTGGCCGTGGAATTCGGCCGGGAAGGCAATCTTGAACAGAATGTTTTCCATCACGTAGCTGCCATAAGGTCGCTGAAACTGGAAAGCCCGCCCTTCGAAAGAGACATCGTAAAACCCCCATTGAGGCGCGGTCAGTACCGATGAGATCCCCATTTCGCCGGCCTGCGCAATCAATGCCAGACGCACCGCGCGGCTGGTGGCATCGCCGGCGGCCCAGCTTTTCCGGCTGCCGGTGTTGGGCGCGTGGCGGTAAGTACGCAACGCCTGGCCATCGACCCAGGCGTGTGACAGGGCACTGAGCAGCGCAGCCCGATCCATGCCCAGCAATGGGCCCAATGCCGCCACCGAGGCCACCTTGACCAGGATGACGTGATCCAGACCCACCCGGTTGAACGCATTTTCCAGCGCCAGGCAGCCCTGAACCTCGTGCGCGTGAATCATGGCAGTGAGCACCTCGTGCATGGTCAGGGGCGGTCGGCCCTCGGCAATGGCCCGGCGCGATTGCCAGTCTGCCACGGCCAGAATGGCGCCCAGGTTATCCGACGGGTGACCCCATTCGGCCGCCAGCCAGGTATCGTTGAAGTCCAGCCAGCGCACCAGGGTGCCAATGTCAAAAGCCGCCTTGACGGGATCAAGGACAAAGGGCGTGCCCGGTACCCGGGCACCTTGTGGCACCACGGTACCGGGAACCAGCGGCCCCAGCAGTTTGGTGCATGCGGGATACGAAAGCGCTTCAAAGGCACAGCCCAGGCTGTCGATCAGGCAGTGTCGGGCCGTTTCATAAGCCAGCATGCTGCCAGGTGGTGCCGCAAGAACGTAGTCGGCAATGTCTTGCAGGACCGTGTCGTATTCGGCGGGCAGGGGGTTGGCAGGATCAGACATGACGAACTCCTGAAAAGGTGGTTGACCAGACGCTGAAGACAAAAACGGCCATCACCCGGGTGAAGGAGATGGCCGTTGAATGAGGCAGTGAGTGCCTGCCTGATCAGCGTTCGTCGAGCGGGACAAACTCCAGGTTGTCGGGCCCGATGTAGTTGGCTGTCGGACGAATGATCTTGTTGTCCGTGCGCTGTTCAATGATGTGTGCGGCCCAGCCTGCGGTCCGTGCAATGACAAACAGGGGCGTAAACATGGCAGTGGGCACACCCATGATGTGGTAGGACACGGCAGAGAACCAATCCAGGTTGGGGAACATTTTCTTGGCGTCCCACATCACGCTCTCGATTCTCTCGGCAATGTCATACATCTTGGTATTGCCAGCCTGTTCCGACAGCGTGCGTGCCACATCCTTGATCACTTCGTTGCGCGGGTCGGAAACGGTGTAGACGGGATGACCGAAACCAATGATGACCTCACGGTTGTCCACGCGCTCCCGGATATCGGCCTCGGCTTCGTCGGGCGTTTCGTAGCGCTTCTGGATATCGAAGGCCACTTCGTTGGCGCCACCATGCTTGGGACCGCGCAGCGCGCCAATGCCGCCTGCGATGGACGAGTACATGTCGGAACCGGTTCCGGCAATCACACGGCAGGTGAACGTGGATGCATTGAATTCGTGTTCGGCATACAGGTTCAGGGACGTGTTCATGGCCCGCTCCCAGTCGCCGCTGGGGCGTTCGCCGTGCAGCAGATGGAGGAAGTGGCCGGCAATGGTGTCGTCGTCGGTACGGACATCAATGATTTCACCATTGTGGCTGTAGTGATACCAGTACAGCAGTGCCGAACCCAGGTTGGCCATCAGCCGGTCAGCAATATCGCGTGCTTCGGGAAGGTTGTGGTCTTCGCGCTCGGGCAGCGTACAGCCCAGCACGGACACCGCGGTACGCATGACATCCATGGGATGAGAGGCAGCGGGCAACTCTTCAAGAACACGTTGCAGCTGCACGGGCAGGCCCCGCAGGCGCTTGAGCTTTTCCTTGTAGGCTGTCAGTTCGGCACGGTTCGGCAGCTTGCCGTGAATCAGCAGATGAGCGACTTCTTCAAAGTCGCAGGCGTCGGCCAGATCCAGGATGTCGTAGCCGCGGTAGTGGAGGTCGTTGCCGCTGAGGCCAACAGTGCACAGGGCAGTATTGCCCGCCACCACGCCCGACAGGGCAACTGACTTCTTGGGTTTGCGGCCCGTTTGTGGGGTGTCAGACATGAAAGACTCCTTGTGATGATCAGGGTTGAGCGTCAGGCCCCTTTGTTTTGCTGGAACAGGGCATCGAGGTGCGCTTCGAATTCGTGATAACCAATGCGGTCGTACAGTTCTTCACGCGTCTGCATGGTGTCCAGCACATTCTTCTGGTGGCCGTCACGCCGGATGGCTGTGTAGACCGCTTCGGCTGCCTTGTTCATGGCCCGGAAAGCGGACAGGGGATAAAGCACGATGCCGACATCCACGCCGGCCAGCTCATCTTTGGTAAACAGGGGGGTCTGGCCAAACTCGGTGATGTTGGCCAATACGGGGACGTCCAGCGCCTGCGTGAAGCGCCGGTACGTATCCAGGTCGTACGATGCTTCTGCAAAAATGGCATCGGCCCCGGCTTCCACGCAGGCCTGTGCGCGTTCCAGGGCAGCGTCCACCCCGTCCACCGCGATGGCGTCCGTGCGGGCAATGATGAAGAAATCTGAATCCGTGCGGGCATCCACAGCCGCCTTGACGCGGTCTCCCATTTCTCGGGTGGTGACGATTTCCTTGCCCGGCCGGTGGCCGCACCGCTTGGCACCGACCTGATCCTCGATGTGGCAGGCTGCCGCACCAAATTTGATCAGGCTCTTGATGGTGCGGGCGATGTTGAATGCCGACGGGCCAAAGCCGGTATCAATATCAACCAGCAGGGGCAGGTCGCAGACATCGGTAATCCGGCGGACATCAACCAGGACGTCGTCAAGGGTGTTGATGCCAAGATCTGGCATGCCCAGTGAACCCGCAGCCACGCCACCACCTGAAAGATAGATGGCGCGGTAGCCGGCGCGCTTGGCCAGCAAGGCATGATTGGCATTGATGGCGCCGATAACCTGAAGCGGTTGTTCGTGGGCAAGCGCTTCACGGAACCGGGCGCCGGCAGAGGGTAAACGGGACATGAGGTTCTCCGGTAAGGGGATGATTAACCGAGCAGATGCTGGATGCCGTCGCGTTCTTCAAGCAACTCTTGCAGGGTGAAATCCATGCGTTCACGCGAGAAAGCGTCAATGTCGAGATCCTGGATGCGTGTGTAGCGGCCATTCTCGGTGGTGACTGGGACGCCGTAGATAATGCCTTCAGGTATGCCGTAAGAGCCATCTGAGGGTACGCCCATGGTGACCCATTCGCCCTGTGAACCCAGCACCCAGTCGCGGATATGGTCGATGGCGGCATTGGCGGCCGAGGCAGCCGAAGACAGACCGCGCGCTTCAATGATGGCAGCGCCGCGCTTGCCTACCGTCGGGATGAAGGTATCGCGATTCCAGGCATCGTCATTGATGAGTTCAGCCAGGCCTTGTCCGTTGGCCGTTGCAAAGCGGATATCGGGATACATGGTGGGCGAATGGTTGCCCCAGACAATCAGTTTCTTGATGTCGGCCACGGCCTTGCCCGATTTGGCCGCCAGCTGTGACAGCGCCCGGTTGTGGTCCAGCCGTAGCATGGCCGTGAAGTTTTCTGCGGGCAGATCGGGGGCGGACTTCATGGCAATG
>DATGUI010000094.1:0-9458 GCA_035301405.1 Burkholderiaceae bacterium | reverse complement strand
ACATTGTCTTCCTTGGTGGTGTCATTCGCTATCTGCTTGAAAACGACCAGATACAGCACGAATACGTTCGCAACTATACGGATATGTCGTTCATTGTTCGCGATGACTTCAGCTTCGAGGACGGAATCTATTCCGGCTACGACGAAGCATCACGCACGTACGATACATCCAGCTGGGACTACGAGCTGGACGACGACGGCTACGTGCGTACCGACACCAGCTTGCGTCATCCGCGTTGTGTCTATCAACTGCTCAAGAAGCATTACGAGCAATACACACCGGAAACGGTCTCCAGTATCTGCGGGACCCCTGAAGACAAGTTCCTGAGCATCTGCGAAATGCTGGCGTCGACGGCCACGCCCGATCGTGCCGGGACCATCATGTACGCCCTGGGCTGGACGCAGCACTCGGTGGGTTCGCAGATGATTCGCACCGGAGCCATGATGCAGTTGCTGCTTGGCAATATCGGTATTGCGGGCGGGGGCATGAACGCGTTGCGCGGGCACTCCAACATCCAGGGCCTGACCGACCTCGGTCTCATGTCCAACCTGCTGCCGGGTTACCTTACTTTGCCCGATGAAAACGAACAGGACTACAAGGACTATCTGGCGACTCGCACCCAGATGCCCCTGCGCCGCAATCAGCTCAGCTACTGGCAGAATTACCCCAGGTTCCATGTCAGCCTGATGAAGGCGTGGTGGGGCGATGCCGCGCAGCCCTACAACGACTGGGCTTACGACTATCTTCCCAAGATGGACAAGCCTTACGACATGCTGCAGGCATACGAGCTCATGCACCAGGGAGAGATGAACGGCTACATCTGTCAGGGATTCAATCCGCTGGCTGCAGCGCCCTACAAGGCCAAGCTGCTGGAAGCGTTTTCCAAGCTCAAGTTCATGGTCATCATGGATCCCCTGATCACGGAAACGTCCGAGTTCTGGCGCAATGTCGGCGAGCACAACGATGTGGATACCAAGAGCATCCAGACAGAAGTGATTCGCCTGCCTACCAGTTGCTTTGCCGAAGAGAACGGTACCCTGGTCAATTCCGGCCGCTGGCTGCAATGGCACTGGAAAGGCGCCAATCCACCCGGAGAGGCGCGTCCCGACATCGAAATCATGGCCAGTATCTATCAGCGGATGCGCGCGCTCTACGAAGAAGAGGGCGGGGCGTTTCCAGATCCTGTCCTGGACTTGCGATGGCCTTATGCCCAGGCACACAGCCCGACACCTGAGGAGCTTGCTCGCGAGATCAACGGCGCCGCGTTCACCGACATCGAAGATGACGATGGCAACGTCGTGCGCAGAAGGGGGGAGCAGCTCCCGGGCTTTGCCGAGCTGCGCGACGATGGTTCAACCCTCAGCGGATGCTGGCTCTATACCGGCAGCTGGACGGAAGACGGCAACATGATGGCCCGGCGTGACAACAGCGACCCCACCGGGATCGGACAAACGCTTCACTGGGCATGGTCGTGGCCCGCCAACCGGCGGATCATGTATAACCGCGCATCGGCCGATCCACAGGGTCAGCCATTCAACCCCAGGCGTCCGGTCATTCATTGGGACGGATCAGCCTGGACCGGCGCCGATATTCCCGATTACAAGCTGGATGAAGACCCGGCCGATGGCATGGGTCCGTTCATCATGAATCCGGAAGGCGTTGCGCGGTTCTTTGCCCGCAAGGGCCTGGCCGAAGGACCTTTCCCGGTGCACTACGAGCCTTTCGAGACACCGGTCGGCTACAACCCGCTGTTTCCTGATAACAAGCAGGCCATCAGCAACCCGGCCGCACGCGTGTTCGAGCAAGATCTCAAGACCATGGGAACGGTCGATGACTTTCCTTACGTGGGTACCACGTATCGGCTCACCGAGCATTTCCATTACTGGACCAAGCACGTCAGGCTCAATGCCATCCTGCAGCCCGAACAGTTTGTTGAAATCGGCGAAGCGCTGGCCTCCGAGCTTGGCATCGGCCATGGCGACCGGGTCAAGGTGTCGTCCTATCGTGGCTATATCGAGGCGGTCGCCGTGGTCACCAAGCGGATCAAGGCACTGACCATAGAAGGAAAAGCCGTGCACCAGGTGGGCATTCCCCTCCATTGGGGCTTTGTCGGCCTGGCCAAGCCAGGCTTTCTGGCCAACACCTTGACTCCCTCGGTGGGTGACGGCAATACCCAGACACCCGAGTTCAAGTCATTCCTGGTCAACGTCGAGAAAGCATAGCAAGGAGCGACAGATGGCATTGCAATCACTTGATATCAAACGGCGCTCTGCAACAACCACGCCGCCACCCCAGGTTCGCCAGGAGGTCATTGGCGGTGGCGTGGCCAAACTGATCGACACGACAAAATGCATAGGCTGCAAGGCTTGTCAGGTAGCCTGCATGGAGTGGAACGACCTGCGTGACGACATCGGTACCAACGTCGGTGTCTACGACAACCCCATGGACCTGACGGACCAGTCCTGGACACTCATGCGGTTTGCCGAATATGAAGACGACGAAGGCACGCTGGAGTGGCTGATCCGCAAGGACGGCTGCATGCATTGCGTCGATCCGGGTTGCCTGAAGGCGTGTCCGGCACCAGGGGCCATTGTTCAGTACGCCAATGGTATTGTCGATTTCCATGAGGAGAACTGCATCGGGTGCGGGTACTGCATTACCGGCTGTCCGTTTGACATCCCGCGGATGTCTCCCAAGGACAACAAGGCCTACAAATGCACCCTGTGTTCCGATCGTGTTGCCGTGGGCCAGGAGCCGGCCTGTGTGGCGACATGTCCAACGGGTGCCATTGTGTTTGGCACCAAGGAAGACATGATCAAGCACGCGGACGATCGCATCGTTGACCTGCAATCACGAGGCTTTGATCAGGCCGGCCTGTATGATCCGGCTGGGGTGGGCGGCACGCACGTCATGTACGTGCTGCATCATGCCGACCAGCCGGGCCTCTACAGCGACCTGCCTGAAAACCCGACCATCAGTCCCATGGTCGGTTTATGGAAGGGCGTGACCAAACCTCTGGGGGTGGCAGTCATGCTGCTGGCAACCCTGGGCGGTTTCTTCCATTATTTCCGCACTGGCCCCAGTGAGACCACAGACGAGGACGAGCGTAAAGCCAAGGAGATGACCCATGGACAAGAACACTGAAACGGGCTTGATCCAGCGGTATAGCGCCAGCCAGCGCATCAACCACTGGATCATCGCCTTGTCATTCATTCTGCTGGCCATTTCGGGGCTGGCGTTGTTTCACCCATCCATGTACTGGCTGAGCAACCTTCTGGGCGGGGGAACCTGGACACGCATCCTGCATCCATTCATCGGCGTATTCATGTTTGTGTGCTTTTTCGTGTTTGCCATCCGGATGGTCAGGCACAACATGCTGGCACAGCACGATGTCACCTGGCTCAAGCGGTTTCGCGACGTGCTGGCCAAACGGGAAGACCGGGTGCCCGAATCCGGTCGCTACAATGCCGGCCAGAAACTGATTTATTGGTTATTTGTGCTGTGCATGATCGGACTGCTCGTCACGGGTTTTGTCATGTGGCGGTCGTATTTCTCTTACCTTTTTCCCATTGGTCTGATCCGTTTTGCCAGCTTGGTGCACGCCTTTTTAGGCTTTGTCATGATCTGTGCCATTATCGTGCACATTTATGCCGGTATCTGGGTCAAGGGTTCGGTCAAGGCCATGACCCGCGGTACAGTGACACCAGGCTGGGCATGGAAGAATCATCGTCGCTGGCTGCGTCAACTCCGTGGTTCCGGTTCTCATAAACAGGTGGGCAGTCGGTAGCATTCAGGATTTTGGGAGGGTAGCCTTGCAACGGATATTGCAGCGGGGCGAAATTGAAGGCCTCGATCACACCACCATACCCCGATGGCGTCAGCCGGTCAGGCCCGCTGTTTTTTCAGACCGGGCTGCACGTTTGCAGCAGTTGGCTGCCGAGAACGGCCAACTTGCTGGCTATCTGCAGCTGATGGCACAAGTCGCTACCGTGCAGAATAAGCTGATTGCCGACGCGCAGGTGCCGGGTCCCGATGCACAGCAGATTGATCAGGCCCAGACGCATGGCATGCCGCCCTTGCATGCCACTGCCCACGCCCGGCATCCGTTATGGCTGAAGCTGCTCAAGCGCTTGCTCGACTCCTTGCTTGAGGTGCCCGATATTCCTCCGCCGGCGCAGCAAGTCATGCAGGGGCTGTTGCAACAGCTGGCACATTCCCCCGAGAACGTGGAGGCCTGGGCGGATGCCTTGCTGGCGGAACGCGAGGACGGCGTCGATGCGGCCAGCGCACCTTTCGTGATGGCCGCACTGCAAGTCTACTGGACAGCCCTGGCAGCCGACTTTGACATGGCCTGCCTGCCCGTTGTCACGCCGCACGGTGTGTGCCCGCTGTGTGGCAGTTTGCCTGTGGCCAGCATTGTCCATGTGGGTGGCTCGGCGGAGGGCTGTCGCTATCTGTGTTGTTCGTTGTGTTCAGCCGAATGGCATCTGGTACGTGTGACATGCTCGCACTGTCAGAGTACCGAAGGCATTGCCTACCACAGCATCGAAGACGGACCCGAAGGCATCAAGGCAGAGTCCTGCGATACCTGCCATGCCTACCGCAAGATTTTCTATCAGGAAAAGGTACTGGGGGTCGATGCCGTGGCGGATGACCTCGCCAGCCTGATGCTCGACATGCTCATGGGCGAGGCAGGGTATACGCGAGCCAGTGGTAATCCCTTTTTGTGGCACGATACACAGGCCAGTGCATGAATGCTGCGGTGGGTGTCACGGCCATTCCCTCTGCAGACCGTCTGCTCAAGACCGATGCAGCAATACGCCTCGAAAAAATGGTGGGACGGACCCGGCTCAGGGATGCCTTGCGCACCGTGCTGGACCACATTCGTGAGCAAGCTTTGCAGCACGGGCTGCAGGCAGGCGACATCACCCCCGAAACCGTATTTCGGCAAGTGGAAACCTTGCTGCACGAACAGAATGAAAGCCGTCTGAAAGCGGTATTCAACCTGACGGGCACGGTGTTGCATACCAATCTGGGTCGGACCGTTCTGCCCGAAGAGGCCGTGCAGGCGGTGGTACAGGCCATGCGTCAGCCGGTAAACCTGGAATACGATCTTGCAACCGGGAATCGCGGAGATCGTGACGATCTGGTGCAGAACCTGCTGTGTGAATTGACTGGCGCGGAGGCGGTTACCGTCGTGAACAACAATGCGGCGGCCGTGTTGTTGATGCTCAATACCCTGGCAATGGACCGCGAAGTCATCGTCTCGCGTGGCGAGCTGGTAGAGATTGGTGGCTCGTTCCGAATCCCGGACGTGATGCAGCGTGCGGGTGCCAGGCTGATCGAGGTGGGTACCACCAATCGCACGCATGCCGGGGACTACGAGCAGGCCGTCAACGAGCAATCGGCGTTGCTGCTCAAGGTTCATTGCAGCAACTACGTCATCAAGGGCTTTACGGAAAGCGTCAGCATGGCCGGCGTAGCCGAGATTGCTCATGCACGGGGTTTGCCCGCTGCCATGGACATGGGCAGTGGAACACTGGTTGACCTGACACGCTGGGGCTTGCCCCGCGAAGACACCGTCAGCGATATCTTGCAGGCCGGCGCGGATGTGGCGACCTTCAGTGCGGACAAATTGCTGGGGGGCCCTCAGGCGGGCCTGATTGCCGGCAGCCGCGAATTACTGCAAGAAATCACCAGAAATCCACTGAAGCGGGCGCTGCGCGTCGACAAGATGCGTCTGGCGGCGCTTGAAGCCGTCTTGCAGATTTATCGTTCTCCCGAGCTGCTGCCGCAACGCCTGACCACCTATCGCCTGCTGACGCGGCACCCGGACGAAATGAGGCAGCAAGCCGAACGCCTGCTGCCCGCCGTCCAGCAGGCAGCCGGTGCAGATTATCGTGTTGCTTCCGTGGCGATGCGCAGTCAGATAGGCAGTGGTGCATTGCCTGTGGACGAACTGCCCAGTCATGGTCTGGTCATCCGGTACGCACGCTCCGGCCGTCCGGGACGCGCGCTTCTGGCGCTCGAGGACGCATTGCGCAGCTTGCCGCGCCCCGTCATCGGACGCATCATGCAAGACGCACTGTGGCTGGATTTCCGGTGTCTTGACGCGTGCGACGAGCCCGATTTCCAGGCCCAGTTGAGGCCATTGCGTCCATGATTGTCGGTACTGCCGGGCACATTGATCATGGCAAGAGTACGCTCATTGAAGCTTTGACGGGTACGCAGACCGACAGGCTGCCGGCCGAGCGGGAGCGGGGGATCTCCATTGAACTGGGCTATGCCTGGTTGCCGGTAGATAATGGGCAGATTGTCGGTTTCATCGATGTGCCGGGGCACGAGCGCCTCATTCATACCATGGCAGCGGGCGCCACGGGCATTGATTTTTGCTTGCTGGTTGTGGCAGCAGATGATGGTGTCATGCCGCAGACACGCGAGCATCTGGCCATCTTGTCTCTGTTGGGTCTGTCGCAAGGGGCAGTAGCCATCACCAAGTCAGATCGGGTGGATGCCACGCAGCTCGAATCCGTGCGTGATCAAGTCGCGGCATTGACATCCGAGACGTTTCTGTCTGATGCGCCGGTGTTCGCGCTCAGCGCTGTCCGTGACCATGATGAAGGGGTGGCAGCCCTGAAAACATACCTGCAAGAGCGGGCGACCACCACGCCTGCACGCGCTCCCGATGGTCTGTTTCGTCTGGCTATTGACCGTGCCTTTGTCCTGAAGGGCCACGGGACGATTGTTACCGGAACCGTGCACGACGGTATTCATGATCTTGACGATGTCAATGCCCCGCCGCTGGCTCTGGCCCCGGCAGGCCGCCCGGTGCGTGTACGGAGCATTCATGCCCAGAACCAGCCCGCACGACGGGCGCAGGCGGGCCAGCGCTGTGCGCTCAACCTCACGGGCATGGATGCCGCTGCCATTTCCCGTGGAGACTGGATTGCGGATGCGCGATGCCTGGATGCCTCCACACGAATGGATGTGCAACTGACGTTATTGCGACAGGCGCCCGAGATGGGTACCTGGACGCCTGTTCATGTGCACATGGGCGCAGCGCATCGCATGGGCAGGGTCGTGCCGCTGGAAGGCAGTGCAATCGCGCCGGGCAGCAATGCGCTGGCGCAACTGGTGTTTGACAAGCCTGTCTGCGCACTGCCGGGTGACCATTTCATCATCCGTGATGCCCAGGCAAGGCAGACCATTGGCGGAGGGCGGGTGCTGGATGCCATGGCGCCTGGCCGCCGGCGCCGCCGACCCAGGCGGTTGGCGTGGCTGGCCGCACTGAATGATTTCCTGAATACTGCAGACCTGGAAGCGTTGTTGCATCATGCGGATCACGGTCTGGGTGAAACCACGCTGATGCGACTGATGCGTACCGTATCACCCAGACAGCAGATTGCCGGCAACGAAATTGGCAACGAGCGGACCATGCGCTGGGTTGAGCGCCGCCGCAAGGGCAGCGATGCGGCCTCCGGTCACGATGAGCCCCTCCTCATCCACGAAGACACATGGAGAACCTTGTTGGTGCGTGCGGAGCAGGCACTGCAGGAATTTCACGAAAGGCACCCTGACGAGCCCGGTGTTGACCGCGCCCGACTACGCCGTCTGGCCATGCCAACGGTATCCGACGGACTGTGGCGTGCACTCTGTGAGACCCTGCTGGCTGACGGTCGCCTGGAGCGCAACGGTCCCTGGCTGCACGATCCCGGTCATGCGGCCCGGTTGTCCGACGCGGATCAGGCGCTGGCACAGCTTGTATTGGTGTTGGTGGAAGACGGGGGTAACGACCCGCCTTGGGTGCGTGATCTGGCCCGTCAGCTCAATGCTGCGGAAGAGCAGATGCGCAGCCTGATGAGACAGCTGTTGCGGTCCGGAGACGTCTACCAGGTGGTACCCGATCTTTTCTATTCCCGCAAGCAGATACGCGGGCTCGCGCAGCTACTGGCAGACAAGGCGCAGAATGACGGGATCACCGTGGCGGAATTCCGCGATCATGTCGGATTGGGCCGCAAGCGCAGCGTGCAGATACTGGAGTTTTTCAATCGTGCCGGGCTGAGTCGTCGCGTTCGGGATCGACATCTGCTCAGACCGGATGGCACGGAGTTCTAGCACCGGTTACTATGAAAAATCATTGGAAAGCAAGCGTGTCCGGTGGCATGGCTGGGCTTCAAACCCAGTTGGGGGTGTCAGACACTCCCAGGCAGGTTCGACTCCTGCTGCTTTCCGCCAAGGCAAGGGACAGGCATGAGCACGACAGACACATTGCAGGCATCGCCCCGTTTGACATCCTTATCACATGGTGGAGGTTGTGGCTGCAAGATTGCCCCCGGCGTGCTGTCCGGTTTGCTCAAGAACATGCCCGTGGCGCAAGCCGTACCCCAGTTGCTGGTGGGGCACGAATCTTCTGACGATGCGGCCGTCTACCAGTTGAATGATCAGCAGGCGCTGGTTGCTACCACCGATTTCTTCATGCCCATCGTGGACGATCCCTACGATTTCGGTCGCATTGCCGCCACCAACGCGCTGTCGGACATCTATGCCATGGGGGGCACGCCCATCATGGCGCTGGCGCTGGTGGGCATGCCCATCAATGTGCTGGATCACGCTGACATCGCGCGCATTCTTGAAGGCGGGGCGTCGGTGTGTGCCGAGGCCGGTGCGCCGGTGGCGGGCGGCCATTCCATTGACTCGGTTGAGCCCATTTACGGGCTTGCCGCTCTGGGTCTGGTCCACCCCGACCACATCAGGAAAAACAGCGAAGCGCGCGCCGGAGACCAACTCATTCTGGGCAAGGCACTGGGTGTAGGCGTGTTGTCTGCCGCCCTGAAAAAAGACGGTCTGGCGCCAGAGCAATACCAGGCCA
Organism: Burkholderiaceae bacterium; assembly: GCA_035301405.1. Classification (GTDB taxonomy): domain Bacteria; phylum Pseudomonadota; class Gammaproteobacteria; order Burkholderiales; family Burkholderiaceae_B; genus JAJYRX01. Next base: position 589 of record DATGUI010000094.1, on the reverse strand, counting down.
TGCTGCACAGCACGACGCAGCTCAATCGCTCGGGGCCGGCACTGGCGGCGCTTGTTGGTGTCCATGCCATGACAGACGTAACGGGATTTGGCTTGTTGGGCCACACGCTTGAACTGGCGCGCGAATCTGGTCTGGCGGCTCATGTCCGGGCATCATCCCTGCCCTGGCTGCCCGATGTCCCCGCCCTGGCCAGACAAGGGCTGATCACGGGCGCATCGGCACGGAACTGGGCGGCGTATGGTGAGGCCATCCGTCTGGGCCCCAGTATTGAAGACATGACCCGTGCCTTGCTTTGTGATCCACAGACTTCAGGTGGTCTGCTGGTGTCCTGCCGGCCGGATGCCGTGGATGCTGTTCTGGAACAGTTTCATCAGGATGGTCTCACCCAGGCCACCGTTATTGGTGAAATGCAGCCGTTGGACAGCGAGGGAGATCACGTGGTTGTGGCCTGATTGACGCCACAGCAGCAGCCGTATCGACCCTCTTGCACATGGCCTCCTTGATACGACATCGCGACCAAAATGGCATCATGATCATTCCATAATAAGCAGTGATCTGGCACATAATGAAATAACGGGCTGGCAAAGCG